>CAZWQR010000006.1:4561-31603 GCA_964636195.1 uncultured Candidatus Saccharibacteria bacterium | reverse complement strand
AACTAAAAAGAAATTAACTAAAAAGAAGACTAAGAAAGCATAGTTTATGAAGAAGAGAAAAAAGGGTAGAAAATTTCACAGGAAAACCGACCAAAGAGAAGCTTTTATAAAAAGTTTGGCTCGGGCTTTGATTTTAAACGGCAGAATTGAAACTACCTTAGCTAGAGCTAAAGAGCTTTCTTCTTTTGTTGAGAAAAAGATTACTAAAGCTAAGAAAGGGGATTTAGCTGCCAGAAGGGAGCTTTTAAAGGATTTTTCGCCTAAGGTTGTTAAAAAGCTAGTTGAGGACATAGCTCCACTTTACAAAAAGAGACCGGGCGGCTATACTCGTATTATTAAAACAGGGGTAAGAGAATCCGATGCCTCTAAAATGGCTATAATTGAATTGGTTCAAAATGAAAAGGCAAAAGCACACAATTGACGCCACGCAAAAATCGTTGGGTAGGTTAGCTAGCGAGATTACTCAGCTTTTAAGAGGAAAGAATAAGGTTGAGTTTAGACCCAATCAAGATGTTGGGGATTTTGTCTTGGTGAAGAATTTTTCTAAAGTAAATATTACTGGTAAAAAAAAGGAGCAAAAAAAATATTATCGCCATTCAGGGTATCCGGGAGGATTAACTGAAAAGAGGTTAGGGGAGCTGTTAGAAGAGAAGCCTAAAGAAGTTTTAAGAAAAGCTGTTGCTGGTATGATGCCGAAAAACAAGTTGACCCCCAAACAGCTTAAGAGATTAGAAATAGAGCTTTAATATATGCCTACAAAAAAAACAACAAATTATTTTGGAGCCGTGGGGAGAAGGAAAACTGCTGTTGCTAGAGTGCGTATTTATCCTAAAGCTACTAAAAAGGAATTCTTAGTAAATGAGAAGGATTATAAAAATTATTTTCCTACTTTTGAAACTAAAGAAATTACTTTGGCTCCTCTAAAATTGATAAATCTAGAAGATAAATTTAGTATTTCGGTTAAGGTAAAGGGAGGTGGTTTTCATGCTCAAGCAGAGGCACTAAGGCATGGTTTGTCTAGGGCCTTGGTTAAATTTAATCCTGAGTTCAGAAAGCGCCTCAAAAAAGCAGGTTATTTAACTCGTGATCCCAGAATGAGAGAGAGAAAGAAATTTGGCAGAAAAAGAGCGCGCAAGAGTCCGCAGTGGTCAAAGCGCTAAATCGCTAAATTTTTGTTTTGAAGCTAATTTTCTGCAACGAGGCCCGTCCTCGTTGTTTGTTTTCGTTTCTGCAACGAGGCCCGTCCTCGTTGCAAAGAGCTATTTTATTCATTGAAGGATGTCTTTAGAAAGGAAGAGCTTGTTGCTGCTTAAAACAAGCAGAGATTTTTGCTTTTGAAGCCAATTTATCTTAGGCTGGTTAAAGGTGGTGAGCTCTATGAGGTTCGGTTTGCCTCGATCATCAATTTCAATTATTCTGATTGAATTGTCAGCGCTAAAGATTAAGTAATGGTTGTTTAGCCAGAAAATTTGGCCTATCATTTCATTGACCCCTAAGAGACGCACCCTTTCTCCTTTTGTTCTCAAGGGCTGAACATTTTGTTCTTCTAAAAAGTTTACAATAATTTCGTGGTCATTTCTTAAGCAGATTTTTTTGTCATCGTCAGAGAAACTTAGTTCTTTTAAGGAAGCAAAAATTTTTGTTAAAAGGCGCGTTTCTTGGTCTAGATAAAAGAGCAGTTCGTTTTCTTGAACAAAAATTCTGGATTGTTTGTCAGTGATAATTTTATAATTCGCTCCTTCTAGAATCTTAAGCGGTTTTAGGTTTAAGATTTCTGTTAAAACTATTCTATCTTGTTTAAATTGTCCTTTATAAAGAAATCCCAAATCATTTAGCCACAATATCGTATTGTTAATAAGCTTATAGCTTATGATTTTTTCTTCGGGTCTTGGCATTGTCAGATGAGTAAGGCGCTTTTGTTCTTTATAATCATAAGTAAAAAGTTCTTGGTCGTAATATTGCCCTTTTTCTTTTTCAATGTGGGAACCAATAAAAAAAAGCTGGTCGTTGTTTTGAGGATTAAAAGAGGGTTTTTTTATGATTCCCTCTACGCTTATTGGATAGATTCTTTTATCTGTTAAATCCAAGACAAAATAAAGAGTTTGGCCGTCAAGTGTGGCTTCTATCAAAGCCCTATTTTCGCCTGAGGAAAAAGTAATTTTTTGTAGATTTATTGTTTGGTCCTTTTTTATCTCCACCTTGTTGAAGTTTAGCATCTCTAAGAGATCTTTTTCTGTAACCATTGTCTGAGGGTTTTTGTCGTGGAGTGTCATTTTTTCTAAAGCCCAACCATACTCAGTCTCTTTTTCCAGCAAAAGTTGTCTTTGGCTGGGCAAAACATAGAAACCAGCTATTTGTGAGCTCAGAAGGGAAAAATGGGGATCCTTTGAAAAGAGGTGAATATTTTTGTATTCAGTTACTCTTTGTTCGTTTACTTTTACTGTTTTTTGCCAGCTATGGTAACCTTCTTTTTCAATCTTAATTTCGTAATTTTTAGGCAAAAGTCCGCTTAGGAAAGCCGAGCCAAAGATAAAATTAGTTTTTTTAGAAAGTTTATTATTAATATATATTCTGCTAGCAGGCGGCGATATGTTAAAAAAGAGTCCGCCAGTTTGGACAATGCGGTAGTTTTGGAAGTCGTATCTGTATCCCTGGGAATAGAGGATTAGAACGGGAGTACAAATACAAAAACTTAACAATACTGCAAAGAAGAGTATTTTTTTGAATTTTTTAGTCATTTTTCTATTATATCCATAATTACTTTTAGTTCAAGCAGCCTAGTTGATATTTAGTTGTTTGGATATTAGTCCTTTGTTGTATGGAAAAGGGAACCTTTGAGAAGGAATAATTATAATCTATTGGGACTGGAGACAGTCCTACCTAGAGCCATCATGTCGCGCAAAACCTCGTTTGGCTTTTTAGGTCGGGGTGTCCATAGTCATACTATAGGAGAATTCTTGGAGATTCTGCTAGATAGAAGAGATTTAGCGAATAAAAGTCGTACTTCAAGGATAATTCTGAATAAAAGATGGCGGTGCTCTTTGGCTAGAAAGCTTACCAAGTGAACCTTGATATTTTTTTTATTTTACGGTAAGCTGAAAATAATTAGACCCACTTTATGGCAGAGAAATTTATAATAAAAGGGGGAAAAACCCTTAAAGGAGTAATAGAAGCCAGGGGCGCCAAAAACGCCACTTTTCCTATTTTAGCAGCGACCCTTTTGACTGATGAAAAATGTGTCGTAGAGAATATTCCTTTAATTAAGGATGTTTTTAATTTTATAGAGATTTTAAAGAGCTTAGGCAAGGAAATTAATTGGTTGTCTAAGCGAAAAATCGAGGTAAAAGGTAAGACCAAAAGGGCCTCAGAGAAAACAGAGGAATTGATTAAGAAATTAAGAGGTTCTGTTTTAATTGTTGGCCCCCTACTGGCTAGATTCAGAGAGATGAGTTTTCCTCAGCCAGGTGGTTGCCTCATCGGGGTTCGTCCTATTTCAACTCATCTTGATGCCTTCAGGCAATTGGGCGCACAAATTGAGGTCCAAGTTTGCAAAGACAGAGAATATTTTTCAATGAAAATGGGCAAAGTGATGAATAATAAGGTAGTTTTAAATGAGTTTAGCGTTACAGGAACAGAAAATATAATTCTTTTTGCCAGCTTGCTGGATCAAGAAACCACCATTCATATTGCTGATTGCGATTACGAGACTCAGGAATTGATTAAGTTTTTAAAGCAGATGGGGGCACAAATTGAACAGCTTTCCAGTCATACTTTTAAAGTTAAGGGACAAAAGAAACTTGAAGGAGCTAAACAAAGGATTATGGATGATCCTATTGAGGCGGGCACTTTTATTCTAATGGCTGCTGCTACCAAAAGTGAATTAATTATTAAAAATACAGAAGTTAGGTATTTAGAATTACCCTTAAAAAGATTAAGAGATTTTGGTTTGCCTTTAGAGATTATGGACGAAACAACAGTTAAGGTAAGACCTTGGGCTGAACTTAGGATGGCTAAAGTACAGGCCTTGCCTTATCCGGGCATTCCTACCGACTTGCTGCCTTTGTTTGGCGTCTTAGCTACCCAAACAGAGGGTACCACTTTAATTCATGACCCCTTATATGAAGGACGTCTTCGGTATTTAAATGAGTTAAATAAAATGGGCGCCCAGATCATTTTTGCTGATCCCCACCGAGCAATAATTAATGGTCCCACTGAATTAAGAGGAGTACAAGTTGATTCTCCTGATTTAAGAGGGGGAGCTTCTCTCATTGTGGGGGCTTTGTTAGCAAAAGGAGAGACAATCATAAGGAATGCTTCTCAAGTTGATAGGGGATATGAAGAGATTGAAAAGCGATTTTATAAAATTGGCGCAGACATTAAAAGGGTAAAATAAAAAATATGTTTGTAAGAAAAATAGGAATTGATTTAGGCACTTGTAATTCGTTGGTTTTTATACCTAAAAAAGGGGTTGTTTTGAATGAACCCTCTGTGGTTGCTGTGGCTCCGGACGAAAATAGAATCTTAGCCGTCGGGCAAGAAGCCAAGGATATGACTGGCAGAACACCAGAAACTATTATTGTCTACCGTCCTATGAAAGACGGAGTGATTGCTGATTTCAGAGTTACCGAAGCAATGCTTAAGTATTTTATAAATAGTGTTAAGCCGAAATTTCAGCTTTTGAAGCCCGAGCTTATTATTTCTGTCCCTGCTGGCATTACCTCTACTGAGAAAAGAGCTGTTATTGAGGCGGCTATTTTAGCTGGCGCCAAGAATGCCTATATTGCCAAGGAACCGATTTTGGCTGCTATTGGCGCTGGTATTCCGATTCATACTTGTTCTGGGCATATGATTGTTGATATTGGGGGAGGGACTACCGAAGTGGCCGTTATCTCTTTGGGCGGAATTGTTACTTTTAATTCTATTAGGGCTGCTGGCGATAGAATGAATTTAGCCGTTAGTGATTTTATTAAAAAGAAACATAATCTGGCGGTAGGCGAGCAAACAGCTGAAGAAGTTAAAATTAAAGTTGGAACTGCTATTCCCGGATCAAAAGAAAGAATCATTGAGATAAGAGGGCGTGATTTGCTTTCTGGTTTGCCTAAAAGCGTTAAAATAACTTCTCATGAAGTAAGCGAAGCCGTGCAAGATGTTTTGGATGATATTATTCAAGGGATTAAAGGTGTTTTAAGAGATACGCCTCCCGAATTAGCTTCTGACATTATGGATAAAGGAATGGTGATTTCAGGCGGTGGAGCGCTATTAAGGAATCTTGACCAGCTTATTACTAAAGCTACTGGTGTGCCTTGTTTTTTAGCCGACGATGCTCTTTTTTGCGTAGCCAAAGGCACGGGTGCGGTTTTGGAGAATTTAGAGGCCTATAAAAAGAGCATAATGAGCAAGAAATAGAAAATTAATTCCTAAATAAATAACATATAACTGGTAATTTGCAATTTGATAATTCGGGATTTAGGATAAAATATACAAATTTACAAATTATTAAATTATCCAACCAACGGATAGTTTTCAATGAAAATTAGAAATTAAACATTTGTGGCAACTATCGGTCATCAAAAACAATGGCAATATTTAAAGCAAAGCGCGCAAAACGATGTTTTGGCCCAAGCTTATTTATTTCACGGGCCTTCTCAGGTTGGTAAAAAGAAAATAGCTTTGGAGTTATGTGATTGGATAGGCGTTAATTATACTAATTTAAAAATAATTGAACCGAAAGCTGATAGGGAAACCCAGAGACCAAAGATAGCGGTTGAGGAGATCAAAGAGTTAAAAAATCATTTTTCCCTTTCTGTGGCAGGTAAAGATTACAAAATAGCGGTTATTGACAATGCCCAAACTATGACTCGGGACGCTCAGAGCGCCATGTTAAAACTTCTAGAAGAGCCCAGGGGAAAAAGTTTAATTATCTTAATAGCTCAAAGTCCTGATCAGCTTTTAGAGACCATAGTTTCGCGTTGCCAGCTTGTCCGTTTTAATATTTTATCTAAAGATGTTCTAAGCAGTTATTTAGAAAAACAAAATTTAAAAGAAGAAGAAAAAAGAATGGCTTTATGGTTGTCTTTTGGCAAGCCCGGGAGGATGATAAATTATTTGGAGCAGAAAGAGGTGAACGAATTTCAAAAGAAAAGCCTTTACCAGATTAAAGAACTGGTTAGAGCCCCGCTCTTTGAGCGTTTTAAAACAGCTAAGCAATTGGCTGAAAATAGAACAGATATTTCAATGGTTTTAGAGGTTTGGCTTCACTATTTTAGGGAGATTCTTTTGAAAAAAGTTAATAAAGAGAAATTGAGCAAGGATTATAGTTTTGAACAGCTAAAAGAAATAATTGACGGCATTGAAAGGACGGAATATGTCTTAAACAATAGTAATGCTAATCTCAGATTAGCTTTAGAATTTTTATTATTAAAAATTTAGCGTTATGTATAAAAAAATAATTGAAGGTATTCAGCCAGAATTAGAAAAGGTCGTTGATTTTTTTCAAGGAGAAATGAGGCGAATTAGATCAGGCAAGGCCAATCCAAGCCTAGTTGAAGACATAATGGTTGAGGCTTTTGGAGCAAGAACTCCCTTAAAACAATTGGCTGCCATTTCTTGTCCTGAGCCGCGCCAGATTCTTATTCAGCCCTGGAGTAAAGAGTATCTAGAATCCATTGAAAGGGCTTTAAGCAAGGAAGATCTGGGAACTAGTCCTACCGTTGATGGCCAGGTTATAAGAGTTAATCTTCCTTCTTTGACTACGGAATTTAGGAAAAAGCTTTTGACCCAAATTGCTAGAAAAACAGAAGAGGCGCATCAAACCATTAGAAGATGGAGAGACGAGGCCTGGAAAGAAATTCAAGACAAAACAAGAGAAGGGGATATTTCTGAAGATGATAAATTTAGAGGCAAAGAAGCGCTCCAGAAAATGATTGACGATTTTAGCGCTCAGCTAGAAGAAATTAGAGAACGTAAAGAAAAAGAAATAAAAGAATAAAATGATTTTAGCTTTAATATTATTCCTTTTGATTTTTAGTTTCCTTATTATATCCCACGAAGGCGGTCATTTTTTGATGGCCAAAAGGGCCGGCGTTGAAGTAGAAGAGTTTGGTATTGGCTATCCACCAAGGATTTTTGGAAAAAAGATAAAAGGCACTATTTATTCTATTAACTGGATTCCTTTTGGCGGTTTTGTAAAAATCTATGGAGAAGATTTAAATCGAGAGTCTTTAAGGGATAAAAATAGTTTTTATAACCAATCGCCAAAAGTTAAAAGCTCTATTTTGTTAGCGGGAGTTATAGCTAATTTTTTAATTGCTATTGTTTTATTTTATGTCTATTTGGGCTTTAATGATTTTCAAAGTTTCCAAACTCAAATTTTTGATTATCATTTTCCCTTTGGCGATCAAGAGGTCTATCCGGCTGTTTCCTATGTGGTTGAGGGCAGTCCTGCCCAAGACGCGGGCATTCAGCCATCTGATTTGGTGTTAAGCTTTAATGGCGCTAAGGTTTATAATAGAGAGCAGTTAATAGAGGAGATAGATAATAATAAGGGCCAGGAAGTTTCGCTTTTGCTGGAAAATATTAGGGAGCAAAAGCAAAGAGAAGTAACCGCTCTATTAAGAGAGGAAAAAAGCGAAGAGCAAGGCGTTTTAGGGGTTGGTTTGACTGATGTAACTGAGTTAAGGTATCGCGGAGGCGAAAAGCTTTTTGCCGGTTTTCTGCACGCTCTTAATATAGGCCATTTTTCTTTGGCTGCTATGGGTCATTTGATTAAAGTTTCTTTTCAAGAGAAAAATATAGAACCGCTTTCACAATCAGTAAGCGGACCAGTGGGTATTTTGGCTTTTACTAAGCTTAGTATGGATGCCGGTTTCTGGCAGCTCATATACTTCGTGGCTATAATCTCTTTGGCTTTAGGAATAATAAATATTTTGCCGATTCCGGCAGCAGATGGCGGAAGAATGATGTTTGTTTTGTATGAGGTAATATTTGCCAAAAAACCGCCCCTTAAGCTAGAGCAGAGCGTAAATTTAATAGGATTTTGGTTCTTGATAGTTTTGCTTTTTTTGGTAACCTACAAGGATATAATTCAATTTAAAGATATACTTTTTTGAGGATTATAATTTTCAATTTTCAAATTATCAATTATCATTTTGCAACACACAACAGGTAACAAATAATAGGTAGTTTTGTTACAAATTACAAATTACGGATTACGAGTTATGAATTTTAAAAATTTATAATTTTTAAAATTATGCTTCAATCAAAACTTTTTTATAAAACTAAAAAAAATTGTCCTAAGGAGATAAAAGCCGTTTCTCATCAGCTTTTATATCGGGCTGATTTTATCGATCAATTAGGAGCTGGAATATACAGTTTTTTACCTTTAGGCTGGAAGGTTCACCAAAACATTGTTTCTATTATCAGAGAGGAAATGGCGGCCTTGGGCGCTCAGGAGGTTTTTCTAGCCAGTTTGCACCCTAAGACAGTTTGGCAGCAAACAGGCAGGTGGGAAAATATAAGGCCTCCTTTGTTCAAATTGAAAGACCAGCACAAAAAAGAATTTGCTCTGGGTTCTACCCATGAAGAAGTGATGGCAAAGATTGCCAAGGGCAGAATAGTGTCCTACAAAGATATGCCTTTAGGCCTTTTTCAGTTTCAGACCAAGTTTAGAAACGAATTGAGATATACGGGCGGTCTTTTAAGAACCAGGGAATTTGTAATGAAGGACCTATACAGCTTTCATGCTTCTCAAAGAGATTTTGAAGAATATTATGAAAAGGCGGCTCAGAGCTATTTAAAGATATTTGCAAGATGCGGCCTTAAGGCCTTGAGAGTAAAAGCCTCTGGAGAGGGTTTTACTAAGGATTATACAGACGAGTTTCAGGTTATTACCCCTGTTGGTGAGGATAGAGTGGTCTTTTGCGAAAAGTGTGGTTTTGCCCAGAATAAGGAAATCGCTCAGTTTGCCAAGGGAGATAGGTGCCCCGAATGCGGCAGCGTCCTAAATAGTAAAAGGGGCATTGAAATAGGGAATATTTTTCCATTAGGAACAAAATATTCTAAAGCCTTTAATTTAAAGTTTAGGGATGAAAAAGGCGAACAAAAATTTGTAATAATGGCTTCTTATGGAATTGGGATAGGCCGACTAATGGCTGCAATTGTTGAACTCAATCATGATGAAAAAGGCATTATTTGGCCAAAAGAAGTAGCGCCCTTTTTATTCCATATTATTCCTGTGGAGATTGACGATAAAAAGGTTTTAGAAACAGCCGAAGCGCTTTATAAAAATGGACAAAAACTCGGCAAAAAGGTAATATATGATGACCGAAAAGGCAGAGCCATAGGAGAAAAGTTCGCTGAGGCCGATTTATTAGGTGTTCCTTTTAGAATTTTGGTAAGCAAGAAGACTCTTCAAAAAGATAGTGTAGAAATTAAAGAGAGAGGCTCTGAAAAAGCTAAACTTGTTAAAATTAAGGAGGCATTGAAATTTTATGATAAATAATCTTTTTTCTAATTTTTCCAAAGACATAGCAATTGATCTGGGCACGGCCACCACCCTTGTTTATGTTAAGGAAGAGGGGATCGTGGCCACCGAGCCCTCGGTAGTGGCAGTTAATCAGAAAACAGGTCAGGTTTTAGCTATTGGTGATGAGGCAAAAAAGATGGTTGGCAGAACGCCTATGCACATTGTAGCTACCAGGCCTTTGGTTAAGGGCGTTATCTCTGATTTTGAGGTGGCTGAACAAATGCTTAAATATTTTATTGAAAAGGCCTATAAAAGAAAGATCGTCTTTCCAAGACCCAGAATAATTATTGGAGTTCCTTGCAATTTAACTGAGGTGGAAAAAAAATCAGTAAGAGACGCTGCTATTAACGCAGGAGCCAGGAGGGTCTATTTAGTAGAGCAGCCCATTGCCGCTGCAATTGGGGCTAGAATGCCTATTCAGGAGGCAGGCGGTAATTTTATAGTTGACATTGGAGGTGGCACAAGCGATATAGCAGTTATATCTTTAGGCGGCATTGTTTTGGCTGAAAGTTTAAAAATCGCTGGCGATAAATTGGATCAGGATATAATTGACTATTGCCAGGAAGAATACCGTTTATTGATTGGTACAAGGACGGCTGAGAAAGTAAAGATTAAAATTGGCTCTGCTTATAAATCTAAAAATGGCAATGAGCAAGGTAAAAATAAGCAAGAGACTCCTATTAGGGGTAGGAATTTAATTACTGGCTTGCCTGAAGAAGTGATTGTTGGCGAAGCTAATATTAGAAACGCTCTCAATCGGTCTATAAGACAAATGATAGAGGCCATAAAAGAAACTATTGAAAATACGCCTCCAGAGCTAGTGGCTGATATTATGTCAAGAGGTATTTTTCTAGCTGGCGGCGGTTCTCTGTTGAGAGGCCTAGATGAGCTTATTACTAAAGAAACCAAAATTCCTACTAAAATTATTGAAGATCCATTAACTGCTGTTGTCCGTGGAGCTGGTATGATTCTAGAAAACTTAGATGAATTGGAAGAGGTTTTGATTGAAAAGGAAGAATTACAGCCTCCGCGCCAGCCGCAAAAAAGAGTTAATGATGAACTTTGAGGAGGTAAAACATATTGCTAAGCTAGCTAGGCTGGATTTTGAAAAAGAGGAGCTTTTATCGTTGCAAAAAGAGCTTTCTTTGATTTTGGATTATATTAACAAATTAAAAGAGGTTGATGTAAAGGGAGTTGAGCCCTATTGCTATTCCTCTTTATTAAAAAATGTTTTTAGAGAAGATAAAGCTTTTTTTAAAAACAATGAGATAAAAAAAGATTTGCTTGATTTAGCTCCCGAGAAAACAGATTCTTTTGTTAAAGTTAAGTCGGTTTTTAAATGAGATATTCAATTAAAAAAATAGCGCAGGGTCTTTCTAACAAAGAGTTTAGCTGCAAGGAATTAGTTGAAGATTATTTAGAAACAATTGCAAAAAAGGATAAAAACATCAATAGTTATTTAAGTTTATTTTCGGATAAAGCGCTCAAACAGGCAGAAGAGATTGATAAATTAGAGAAAAAACCATCTTTTTTAACTGGAGTTCCGTTGGCTGTTAAAGATAATATATTGGTCAAAGGGGAGGTGAGCACAGCTGGCTCAAGGATTTTAGAGAATTACAGGGCTCCCTATAGCGCTACCGCAGTCCGTAAGTTAGAAAAACTTCAAGCCATTATTTTAGGGAAAACTAATTTAGATGAGTTTGCTTGCGGTTCTTCGGGAGAGCATTCTGCTTTTGGCAGTACTAAAAACCCTTTAAATTGCGAATATGTGCCTGGCGGATCCTCTTCGGGTTCGGCTGCTGCTGTTTCAGCTGATATGGCTTGTTTTGCCTTAGGTTCTGATACGGCCGGCTCAATAAGGTTGCCGGCTTCTTTTTGCAATGTTGTTGGTTTTAAGCCCAGCTACGGAGCAATTTCTCGTTATGGTTTGATTGCTCTCGCTTCTTCACTTGACCAGATAGGCATAATTGCCAATTCGGTTGAAGATATAGAAATAGTATTTGAAGCAGTGAGAGGGAAAGATAGGTTTGATTCAACCAGTCTGGAGGTAGAAGAAGCAAAAGCAAAAGGAAAAGGAAAAGGAAAAGGAAAAGGAAAAGGAAAAGCTTTAAAGGATTTAGTTATTGGTTTGCCAAAGGAATTTTTTGCGAAAGGGATTGATAAAGAGATATTAGAATTGGTTGAAAATAGAATAAAGGATTTACAAGCCCAGGGGATAAAATTTAAAGAGCTTGAAATGCCGCATCTTCAGTATGGCGTGGCCTGTTACTATATTATAATGCCGGCTGAACTTTCTAGTAATTTAGCCCGTTACGATGGAATAAAATATGGTTCTTCCAAACAAGCAAACGGCTTGATTGATGGTTATTTTAAAACTAGAGGTGGGTTTTTTGGAGAAGAGATAAAACGCAGGATTATGCTTGGCACATATGTTTTGTCATCAGGTTATTATGACGCCTATTATTTGCGGGCTTTAAGAGTTCGGAGTAAAATAGTAAGAGACTTTGAACAATCCTTTCAAAAAGTAGACTTTATTTTATCTCCAACTGCTCCTTTTCTGCCTTTTAAGCTGGGCCAAAAGGTTAATGATCCGGTTTCGATGTATTTATCGGATTTACTAACAGTTCCGGCTAACTTAGCTGGTTTGCCAGCCATTAGTTTGCCGGCTGGAAAAATTGATGAGCTGCCAGCTGGTATTCAATTAATCGCTCCAGCCCTAAAAGATAAAGCGCTTTTAAGCACTGCAAAGCAAATTGAAAAAATATGGACTCAATAGGGCTTTTAGATAAAATTTTTAATATTATAGTTTCGGCTGACCTGCAAAGGGCATTGACTCCCATAAGGATTATTTTTATCAGCATATCTGTATTATTGGCCGTTACGATAATCTGGCTTTTTCAAATTGCCACTTACAAGAATTATTTGATTTTGGATTGGTGGCACGATTTTAAATTGCTTAGAAGAATTAGGGCTGGCTTGCTTGAAGAAGGGGAGCAAAAAGAGGCTCCAGCTATCCCTAAAGAAGCTCAAAAAGTTCAAATAAGCGATTGGCAAAGGATTTTAGACAAGGTTAATACTAGAAACGAACTTAAGTGTAAATTAGCAGTGATTGATGCTAATAGATTGCTTGAAAAAGAGCTGAAAGGCAAGAATATCAGCTCTTTATCTAATTATGAGGAATTGAAAAAAGTGAAAGAGTATATCGAGCGTTTGCTCGATGAGCCAAAAAAGGGAATTGGTTTAAAAAATACTAAAAAAATAATTGCTGTTTACAAAAAAGCGCTTGAAGAACTGGGAGCGATTTAGTTTTTACAAAAAAACGATTTACCTTTTTCAAAAAAGAAGCCGTTGACAACAGCTTTTTAATCGTTTATCATAAGTTTTAATAGAGCGGGGTAGAGAAGTAGTATCTCGGGGGTCTCATAAGCCCCAGACCCTGGTGCAACTCCAGGCCCCGCGACATAGATTCGCCGGTGTAACTCAGTGGTCAGAGTGGATTCTTCATAAGGATCAAGTCGCTGGTTCAAATCCAGCCACCGGCATATGGGGGCGTAGATCAATTGGCTAGATCGCATCCCTGTCACGGATGAGGTTGCCGGTTCGAGTCCGGTCGTCCCCGCAAAATACCGCCGAGAGCGGTTTTTTGTTTTCCACATTTTTTAATTTCTTTTTTTCTGTTAGCATAGAGATGACATGGATAATAAAAAAGGAAAATTTATTGTTTTTGAAGGATTAGATGGCTCTGGCAAAAGCACCCAGAGTAATCTTTTGGTCCAGTATTTGGAAAAAAAAGGGCGCAAGGTAGCAAAGTTTGATTTTCCTCAATACGGCACTAAATCAGCCGGATTGGTAGAAATGTATCTCAATGGGAAGTACGGTACTGCCAACGAGGTAGGAGCTAAACCGGCTTCTATTTTTTATGCTTGTGATAGGTATGATGCTTCCTTTAAAATAAGAGAGATGCTTAATAAGGGGATTGTTGTAATAAGCGATCGCTATGTGGCTTCTAACATCGGTCATCAAGGAGGAAAGATAAAAGACAAAGAGGAGAGGTCTCGTTATTTTGAATGGCTTTATAATCTGGAATACAATATTTTTGGTATTCCCAAACCAGACATTACTTTTATCTTAAAAACAACCCCAGAATTGTCTTTAGAGCTTTCTGGCAGGATAAAAGTTAAAATCAAGGCCCATAAAAAACGCTTGTATTTAATTGATAAAAAACAGGATATGCATGAGCAGGATATAGAACATCAAAGAAATGCTTTAGAATCGTATCTTCAGGTTGCCAAAGAGCATCCAGAAGAATATATAGTAATTGACTGTGTGGACAACGGGAAGCTTTTATCAGTTGAAGAGATTCATAAAAAAGTTGTGGCAAAGCTTAAAAATTATTAATTTAATTGCCTGACTTAAAAGCCCTTTATCAAGGGTTTTTGGTTGACAATCTTTTTAGAACTGTGGATTATTCCCGTTTTTTTTAGTTGAAAAAGAGGCATAAATAAGGTAAAATTAAACTAATGATGAGAATTTTAGAACTTAAAAAACAGGCCAAAAAAGAGATTGAAGAAGCTAAGGACGAGAGTAAATTAAGAGAGATTAATAAAAAATATCTGGGCAAGAAAAGTGAAGTTGCTCAGATTTTAGCTTCTTTGGTTAATCTTCCTTTGGAAGAGCGGATTAAAAGAGGCAAAGAAGTCAATAGGTTTAAAGAAGAAGTTATAGCTCTCTTGAAAAAAAGAGAATATGTTTTGGATAATCAAAAGAATAAGTCCAAAGGGAGGGGAATTGATGTTACAGCTCCCGGCAGGCCGTTTTTAAGAGGCCATCTTCACCCTATTACTTTGGTTAGGAGAGAAACCGAAGATATATTTCAAAAACTTGGCTTTGAAGTAGTTCAAGGCCCAGAGGTAGAAGATGAATGGCACAATTTTGATGCTTTGAATATTCCCAAAGACCATCCGGCCAGAGATATGTGGGACACTTTTTGGCTCAAAGATAAAAAGAATTTGCTGTTAAGAACGCACACTAGTCCGGTTCAGATTAGGTATATGGAAAAGCATAATCCGCCTTTGCGTATTATCGTTCCAGGCCGTTGTTTTCGCTATGAAGCCACCGACGCTTCTCATGAGATTAATTTTTACCATATTGAAGGACTGATGGTTGATAAGGATATTAATGCTTCTAATTTTAAGGCCATAATGAAGAAGTTTTTTGAAACTTTTTTTGGAGAAGAAGTTAAATTGAGAATCCGACCTAGTTTTTTCCCTTTTACTGAACCAAGTTTTGAGGTGGATATTCAGTGTTTGGTTTGCGGAGGCAAGGGCTGCAGCACTTGTTCTCAACGGGGCTGGATTGAAATGGCGGGTGCTGGTATGGTCCACCCTAACGTTTTTAAGTCGGTAAACCTTGTGCCAAGTGAGTGGCAGGGCTTTGCTTTTGGTTTGGGGCTAGACAGGTTAACGATGATGAAATACAAGATAGATGATATTAGGTTATTTTTTTCAAGTGATTTAAGGTTTTTAGAGCAGTTCTGAAGATAATTTATCGCTTGCTTGCATTCGCAATAAGCTTTCAGCCCACCGGCCGTTCAAATCTCCAGCGAGATTTGCTGGCCTGCGCTCTCGGCCTGTTTGCCCCTCGTTATCACTCAGGGACCATGCCAAACAGACCTGCGAGAGCTGCCCTGAAAGCTCATTGGCTCATCTTCTTATTTTTATCGTTTCATTGATAATTGGTAATTGAAAATTAAATTTTTTTATGAAATTTAGCTACAACTGGTTACAAGATTTTTTTGTTAAAAAGCTCCCCAAAGCAGAAACCTTGGCTGAGTTTTTGACTGTGCACTGCTTTGAGGTAGAAAGCGTTGAGAAAAAAGGCGCTGATTTTATCTTTGACCTTGACATTACACCGAATAGGGCAGATTGTTTGTCTCATCACGGGTTAGCTTTAGAAATTTCTGCTATTACTGGTTTAAAGCTTAAACAATATAAGTTGAATTTAAAGGAGAATAAGGAGTTAAAGACAAAAGATCTAGTTAAAGTAGAACTAAAGGATAAAGCTGACTGTTTGAGATATACTGGTCGTTTAATCAAGGACGTAAGTGTAGGCCCATCTCCAAAAGCGCTGCAGGAGAGATTGAGAAGCTTGGGTCTTGAGCCAATTAATAATATTGTAGACGCAGCCAACTATGTTATGTTAGAAAGCGGCCAGCCCTTGCATACTTTTGATTTTGATAAAATAGCAGAGAATAAAATAATTGTGAGAAGAGCCAATAGGGGCGAGCAGCTGGCTGCTTTGGATGACAATGATTACAGTCTGGATAAAGATATCTTAGTTATTGCTGATGTAAAAAAATCTTTAGCCATAGCTGGCATTAAAGGAGGGAAGAGTTCTGCCATAGATAAAAATACTAAAAATGTTTTTTTGGAAGCAGCTAACTTTAATCCCGTTTTGATAAGGAGGGCCTCTCAAAAGCTTCATTTAAGAACAGACGCTTCTTTGCGTTTTGAGCATGGTTTGGATTGCGAATTGACCGAAAGGGCTGTTGACAGATTAGCTTCTTTAATTCAAGAGTTGGCTAAGGGCAAGGTAGCTTCTGGCCGAGTAGACAAATATCCCGCAAAACAATTAGTGAGAAAAATTAAGTTTGACTTTACGAAAATTGAAAAACTTTTAGGGTTAAAGATTTCCAATAAGGAGGTTAAAAGTATTTTAAAAGCTCTTGGTTTTTCAATTAATAGCCAAAACATTGTTACAGTGCCCAGTTTTAGAAGAGATATAGAGATCGAAGAGGATTTAGTAGAAGAAGTGGGAAGAATGTATGGCTATAATAACTTAGAAGAGCGTCTGCCTAAATTAACGCTTGCCCCAGCTAAGCGTAACGATAAGGTCTTTTGGCAGCGAAGAGTTAGGGATTTTTTTAAAGAAAATGGCTTCACAGAGGTTTATAACTATTCCTTTATCAGCAAAGAACAAGCGCATAACTTTGGCGGTCCTTTGGTAGAATTAAAAAATCCTTATTCTAAAGAGCTCTATTGTTTAAGGCCCAATCTTTTAATCAATTTGTTAATCGCCTTCAGAGAGAATAACAAGAATTTTAATGAATTGAGATTGTTTGAGTTGGGAAATGTTTTTAGAAATCAACAAAAGGGGATTAATGAAGAAACGAATTTAGCCGGGCTGATAAGCGCTAAGGCAGGTGATTTTTACACGCTTAAAGGATTGATAGAGGGATTGTTGGATTCGCTTTCTTTGGCCGAAGGTTTTTACGATGATTTTGGCGCTACTCCTGATGAGAGCGAAATGATTTATTGGGACTTCAGACATTCTGCAGAAATAAAAGTAGCCGGCAACCAAGAGATTGGTTTTATAGGAAAAATTTCTGATTTGACCTTAAAATCTTTAGGCATTAAAGAGAGGGTTTTTGCTTTTGAAATAGATTTTGACAAGCTTTGTGAGCTGGCAACAGATGAAAACCAATATCAACCCATCTCTAAATTTCCTTCTGCCGTAAGGGACATATCTTTGTTAGTGCCCATTGGAGTTAAAGTAGTTGAAGTTTTGAACATTGTGAATCGAGCAGGAGGAAAACTTTTACAAGATGCTGATTTGTTTGATATTTTTGAGGGCCAAAATGTGCCCGAAGGGAAAAAGAACTTAGCTTTTCATTTAATTTTTCAGGCAAATGACAGAACCTTAAACTCAAAAGAGATAGATGAATTGCAAAAGAAAATCATCTATGCCTTGGAAAGAGAAAATGGTTGGCAGGTAAGACGATAATTAATTTTTTAAAATGGTAAAAAGTAATAAAAAAAGTGAATATACAGCAAAAGATATTTTTGTTTTAAAGGGCCTTGATCCGGTAAGAAAGAGGCCTGGTATGTATATTGGCTCTACCGGAGTCCAGGGGCTTCACCATTTGATTTGGGAGTGCGTGGATAATGGGTTAGACGAAGCTATGGGCGGTTATGCTGACGAAATTGAGGTTGTCTTAATGCCTGATCATTACGTGAGTGTTTTTGATAATGGGCGCGGAATTCCGGTAGATATTCATAAGGATACTAAAAAGTCTGCCCTAGAGACAGTAATGACAACTTTGCACGCTGGCGCTAAGTTTGGAAAAAAGACCTACCAAGTTTCGGGTGGCTTGCACGGAGTTGGTGTTTCGGTGGTCTGCGCCCTTTCTTCGGAGCTGAAAGCTGAAGTTTGGCGAGATGGGCATATCTATACTCAAGAATTTGTTCGGGGTAAGGCAAAGTCTAAGATTAAGAAGGGTAAAAAGTGTTCCAAAAATCAGACCGGCACTAAAATTACTTTTCAGCCAGATAAAACTATTTTTGAGACCTTGGATTTTGACAGGAAGACGATTTTAAATCACTTGAGGAGACAAGCCTATTTAACCAAAGGCGTTAAAATTATTTTTCGGGATTTAAGGAATAAAGAAGAGGAATTTAATTATGTGTTTTATTTTGAGGGGGGTTTAAGGTCTTATGTTAAATACTTGTGCGGCGAGAATGATTTTATTCATGAAAATACTTTTTATGTTTCCAAGACAGGGGATGATATATTGGTAGAGGCGGCTTTTCAATATACTCAAGAAAAAGAAACTTATGAAGAGAGTTTTGCTAATAATATCTTTACAGCCGAAGGCGGTGCTCATCTCACTGGTTTCAGGACTGCTTTGACAAGGGCGATAAACGAATATGCTAAAAACAATGACTATTTTAAAAAAGATGAAGAAATGCTTAACGGCAAAGATGTTAGAGTGGGCATTAATGCTGTAGTTTCAGTAAAACTTAAAGAGCCACAATTTGAAGGCCAAACTAAGGCCAAACTTGGCAATCCAGAGGCCAAGTCAGCTGTAGAAACAACAACCTATGAGGCCTTAATAGAGTTTTTGGAGCAGCATTCGGCCGATGCTAGGGCAATTATCCAGAATGCCTTATTAGCAGCCAAAGCCAGAAGAGCGGCTTCGGCAGCAAGGCAGACCGTCTTGAGAAAAGGAATACTTGAGGGATTAACTTTGCCTGGAAAATTGGCTGATTGCTCTTCTAAAAATCCTGAAGAATCAGAGCTTTTTATTGTGGAGGGACAAAGTGCCGGAGGTAGCGCTAAAGGAGGTCGAGATAGACGATTTCAGGCAATTTTGCCTTTGCGGGGGAAGATTTTAAATGTTGAAAGAGCAAAGTTAACAAGAATTTTGAGCTCTGAGGAAATCAAATCTTTAGTTATCGCTTTAGGTACGGCCATTGCCCAGGATTTTGAATTGTCCAAGTTAAGGTATCATCGCATAATAATTATGACTGATGCTGATGTTGACGGAGCTCATATTAGGACACTGCTTTTAACTCTCTTTTTTAGATATTTTAAGCCACTAATTAAAAATGGCTATCTTTATATCGCCCAGCCTCCGCTTTACAAAATAAAGGCGGGAAATCGTACAGAATATGCCTACACCGAAGCTGACAAAAAAGAGATTATAGAGGATATGCAAAAAGCTAACTTGAAGAATATAGGAATCCAACGCTATAAAGGTTTGGGCGAGATGAATGCTGAGCAGCTCTGGGAGACAACTATGAACCCAGAAAACAGGATACTTTTAAAGGTTACCATTAACGACGCCAAAACTGCTGATAGGGTATTTGATACTTTAATGGGAAAAGAGGTTGTTCCCAGAAAAAAGTTTATTCAAACCTATGCTAAAAGCGTTAAGAATTTAGATGTTTAGTTGACAAATAGCTTTCCTGGGGTTATTCTTTTAGTAAGACCCCTGGAAGGGGTTTTTAAAGACAAAATAATATGAAATTTACCGATTTGTGGAAAAAATTAATTATCTATTTAAAGCAAGTTAGGGTTGAAGGCAAAAAAATCAATTGGCCTTCTCGAGAAAAGACAATGCGCTATTCTCTTATTGTTATTTCAATAATAGTAGCGGCATCTATGTTTTTAGGCGGCCTTGATTTTATCTTTAGTTCAGGTGTTAAATTTTTAGTAAGAGTATTTTCTTAATATGCCTAAACAAATTATTCCTAAAACAAAAAATTGGTATGTGCTTCACACTTATTCCGGATACGAGGAATCAGTAGCCGCTAATTTAAGGCATCGAGTGGAATCCCTTGGGATGGAAGACAAGATATTTAATGTCTTAGTTCCCAAGGAGAAGAAAATAAAGATAAAGAACGGAAAAAGAAAAACAGTAGAAGAAAAAATTTATCCCGGTTATGTTTTAGTAGAAATGATTGTTACTGATGATTCTTGGTATGTAGTCAGAAACACTCCAAATGTTACCGGTTTTGTAGGCGCTGGCACTACGCCGATACCGGTTTCCAAAGAAGAGATTAAAAATATTCTTCAACGAAGCGGTGAAAAGGAACCTAGTTATAAGATTAATGTGCAAATAGGCGATAGGGTGAAGATTACTGACGGGCCGTTTAAGGATTATGAGGGCAAGGTTTCCAAACTGGATCAGGAGCAGGGAAAGGTGACCGTGATGATCAACCTTTTTGGGAGAGACACTCCAGTGGAGTTAGATTCTTTACAAATTAAAAAACTATAACATGGCTAAAAAAATTCATTCTAAAGTTAAAATTCAAATTAAGGGAGGACAAGCTAGTCCGGCTCCGCCTATTGGTCCTTCTCTAGCTGAGCATGGTTTAAATATTGGCGAGTTTTGCCAAAAATTTAACGATGCTACAAAAGATCAGCAGGGAGTAGTAATTCCAGTTGAAATAACTGTTTATGAAGACAGGAGTTATGATTTTAGACTGAAACAGCCTTTGGCTTCTGATTTAATTAAGAAAATGGCTGGTATAGAAAAGGGTTCGGGCCAGCCCAACTTAAAAAAAGTAGCTAAGCTAACTCAGGCGCAAATACAAGAGATTGCCAAGCAAAAAATAGATGATTTAAATACTGACGATCTTGATCAAGCGGCGAAAATTATTGAGGGCACGGCTCGTTCTATGGGCGTTGAAGTGATTAAGTAGTTTTTTATGACTCAGTTTGATGAGCAGTATAAGAAAGTCCTTTGGGAAGTAATGAATAAAGGGACTGAGATTTATAGCAAGCGTCAAGATTGTTATACTAAAGCCCTAGCGGGCGTTGTTTTTCATTTAGACCAAGGTTTTCCTTTGTTAACTTTGCGTAAAATTCCGATTAAATTATTTGTGGCTGAGCAAATCTGGTTTTTAATGGGGGAAAAGGACCCAGAGGTTTTTTTAAGTAAGTTTACTAGAATTTGGCATGATTTTTTAGATGAGGACGGAAAAGTTTCTACTGCTTATGGCTATCGTTGGCGCAAACATTTTGATAAAGATCAGATTAAGGCCTTAATTGATTTGTTGACAGAGGATCCTAGTTCTAGGCACGGCGTAGTGGTCGGCTGGGATCCCAATGACGATATCAGAACAATGGGCGAGAAAAAAAAGAATGTCCCTTGCCCTTATACTTTTACAGTTAATATCATTGCAAACAAACTTCATCTTCATCTCATTATCAGATCTAATGACTTGATTTTGGGCTGTCCTCACGACATAGCGGGATTTGCTCTTTTGCAGAGGATTTTAGCGGCTAAATTGGGAGTAGGCACAGGCAAGCTTACTGTTTCGGTTAGCAATGCTCATGTCTATGATAATCATTATCAAGCTGCCTGGGAAATTATGGAACGAGAAAATAATCACCCGCCAATAACTCTGGAAGGCCAGAAAGATTGGTTTGATAGAGCTGAAAAAGGGGACGAACAATTGGCTAAGGAAATTATTGAAAAGTTAGAGTCCCAATATAATCCAATGCCCCCTATTAAAGGATTAAAAATTGTCTTATGAAGATTATTTTAGTAATGGCTGTTACTGTTGATGGAAAGATTGCCCAAAATCAAGCTCATTTTCCTGACTGGACTTCTCAAGAGGATAAGGAATTTTTCAAAGAGTTTTCTAAAAAGCATAAGGTTGTTTTAATGGGAGAGAATACTTTTAAAACCCTTAAAAAGCCGCTTCTGGGACGATTAAATGTTGTCTTTAGCGAGAAAAATTTGCAGGATTATGAAAATGTTTTGTATGTTTCTGGCAAGGTAGAAGAAGTGGTCAAAGATTTAGAAGCAAGGGGTTATAAATCAGCTGTTTTGGGCGGCGGCGCTTATCTGAACTCTCAATTTTTAAAAGCTGGGCTTATAGATGAGATATTTTTAACTATTGAACCCCTAGTGTTTGGAAAGGGAATTTCTCTTTTTATTGAAAGTTTTTTACTTCAACTTGAATTAATTGAATTTAAAAAATTAAATAATAGTAGCGTGCTTTTAGGTTATAAAGTTATAAAATAATTAATTAAAAATATGGTTTTATCTAAACAAGATATTTTAGAAAAAATTAATCAGGGCAGTTTAAAGTTTGAGCCAAAAGTGGATAAGTTTCAGCTCCAACCCAATGGCATTGATTTGCGGCTCGGCTGGAGTTTTTATAACCCTAAAGAGTGGATTATAAACGATAAAGGCAGAATGGGTTTAAATGTTGATTACACTGAACCCGGCTCTAAAGATAGTATGGATCTTATTAAACTTCAACCGGGACAGTATTTTGAGTTGTTGCCAAAAGAGTTTGTCGTTGCTTCTACTCTGGAAAAAGTAAGTCTAATTGATGATAGTTTAATGGCAATGCTGCATGCAAGAAGTTCGCTTATTAGAAGAGGGCTTTTGATTTTCAGCGGTACCATAGACAGTCATTATAAGGGATATATGGCGCTTCCTATTGTAAACAATACTAATACCCAGATTATTCGCCTTTATCCTGGCGAACGCGTTTGCCAGCTTGTTTTTCATGTTTTATCTTCGCCGATTAGCGAGCAAGATGCTCAAAAGCACGGCATTAAAGATGCTAAATATCAAGAGTCAGCTCCTTATTCTTTAGCTGCCAAAAGTGACGCTCAAGAAGAGATAGAGCTTATCAAACAAGGTAAACTAGAAGAGTTAAAAGAACAATTTAAGGTTTAATGGAAAAAATTCCTTATCCTTATTTGCCTCAAGGAAGAGAAATAAAATTTGTAAAAGGGGATAATCCCTATATGATTGCTGCCAAAGAAATTGCCAGTAAAAGCGGTTGTGTTAAGCAGCCGACCGGAGCAGTTATAGTGAAGAATGGAGAGATTATTGGACGAGGAACTAATGCTGGCAAGAAGGTGGAAAAGTGTCCTAGGGTAACGAGGGGCAGCAAAACAGGGGAGGATTATTATTTATGCAAAGAGGTTTGCCTTCAGCAAGGACATGCCGAGGCTCAAGCAATAAAAAATGCCCAACTGGATACGAGAGGGGCAGATCTTTATTTATATGGCCATTGGTGGTGTTGCAGGGATTGCTGGGATAAAATGATAGCCGCAGGGATAAAAGATGTTTATTTATTAGAAAACGCTTATCAAAAGTTTAATATTGGTAAATAGGGAATTCTTGGCAGAGTTTTTGCACCGCTTCTTTTACTTTAGATTTTTCTTTTTTTCCAAAAAGGGTATCGTAAATTAATTGAGCAATAATCTCCATCTCTGTTTCTTTCATGCCTCGGGTGGTTACGGCGGGAGTGCCTAATCTTAGGCCAGAAGGGTTAAAATAATGACTGTCTCCGGGCACAGTGTTTTTATTAGCCAGAATACCAACCTCTTCTAATAAATCCTGGGCTTTGCTGGCGTCAATTGTTCCTTTCAAGTTGATTAAAATAAGGTGATTATCAGTGCCCCCAGTTACTAATTTAAACTTTAATTTTTTTAGAGATTCAGCCAAAACCTTGGCGTTTTTTATTATTTGTATTTGATATTCTTTAAAAGACGGCTTTAGCGCTTCTTCAAAAGCTATTAGTTTTGCGGCAATAGTATGATTATGGGGTCCGCCCTGCATACCCGGGAATACTGCTCTGTTAATTTTTTTGCTGATTCTTTTGTTGGAAATAATAATTGCCGAGCGAGGGCCCCTAAGGGTTTTATGGGTAGTTGAGGTTATAACATCAGCAAAAGGAAAGGGAGAGGGATGCAGGCCAGCTGCTACTAATCCGGCAATATGAGAAATATCTGCCATAAGATAAGCTCCTGTTTGTTGGGCTATTTCATAAAATTTTTCAAAGTCTATTTTTCTAGGGTAAGCCGTAGCTCCGCAGACAATAATATTGGGCTTTTCTTGTTTAGCTATTCTTCCAATTTCTTCGTAGTCCAATTGTTCGGTTTTTTCTGATACTGAATAGTGGACAATATCGTACAAAAGGGAACTGGCGTTGACCTTATGGCCATGGCTTAAGTGGCCGCCTGCTGAAAGTTCCATAGAAAGTATTTTCTCCCCAGGTTTTAAAAGCCCCAGGTAAACAGCTAAGTTGGCTGGTGTGCCCGAAAGGGTCTGGACATTGATACTCCAATAATCATTTAAGTTAAACAGCTGTTTGATTCTTCTTTGGCAGAGCTCTTCTATTTGGTCTACGATTTCGTTGCCAGGATAATATCGTTTATTAATCATTCCTTCTGAGTATTTATTTGTTAGTACAGAACCGTTGGCTCTGAGCACGGCTTTAGAGGCATAATTCTCTGAAGGAATAAGATTGATAGAATTTCTTTGTCTTTCTAGTTCTTGAGCTATTAATTGTTCTACTTCTTTACTCATAAATATAGTCTAACCGAGCTCTTTTTCATTGTCAAAATGATTAATTTTGTTAAAATAGAAAAATATGGAATATAAAGCTACAATTGGTTTAGAAATTCATGCAGAGCTAAAAACTGAAAGCAAGATG
Source organism: uncultured Candidatus Saccharibacteria bacterium (assembly GCA_964636195.1). Lineage (GTDB taxonomy): Bacteria > Patescibacteriota > Minisyncoccia > Minisyncoccales > PEYH01 > CAZWQR01. Next base: position 7,330 of record CAZWQR010000006.1, on the reverse strand, counting down.
TTTTGTTCCTGTAAGAACGATCCTCTGGAAGAAGAGCCCAATGCTAATGTTTGTCCTGTTTGTATGGGCCATCCAGGCACTTTGCCGGTGATAAACCAAAAAGCTGTAAAAATGGTTGTCAAAGCAGGCCTAGCTTTGGATTGTGCTATTAACAAACAATCTCGCTTTGAGCGCAAGAACTATTTTTATCCTGACCTGCCCAAAGGCTATCAGATTTCTCAATATGCCCTGCCTTTATGTAAAGCCGGCTATTTAGATTTAAAAGATAAAAGAATAAGAATTGAGAGAATCCATCTAGAAGAAGATACTGCCAAACTTTTGCATAAGGCCAACGAGACCCTTGTTGATTTTAATAGGGCGGGTGTTCCTTTAATGGAGTTAGTTACTGAGCCCGATTTTGAAAATGGAGAACAAGTTTATAATTTTGCTAAAGAGTTGCAGTTAATCTTTCGTTATCTGGGCATTTCTGACGCTGATATGGAAAAGGGAGAGATGAGGCTAGAGGCCAATATTTCTGTTTCTAAAGACAATATACTGGGAACTAAAGTAGAGGTAAAAAACCTTAATTCATTTAGAATTGTTAAAAAGGCCATCGATTATGAAATCCAGAGACAAATTAAACTTTTAGAAAGCAATAAAAAAGTTGTTCAAGAAACTAGGGGCTGGGATAAGGATAAGCAGGAAACTTTTGCCCAACGGAGCAAGGAAGGAGCTCCTGATTACCGCTATTTTCCAGAGCCGGATTTGCCGCCTTTGGAATTTAATAAATCTCAAATTGAAGAGTTAAAAAATGAATTGCCTGAATTGCCCGTTTACAAAAGGCAGAGATTTAGAGATGAATATGGACTAAAGGAAGAAGATATAGAAATTTTTGTTAGCAATAAGGATTTGAGCGAGTATTTTGAGCAGGTTGTCTCAGAATTCAAAGAGTGGATGGAATCAGGCAAGAGGGGGGAGCTAGACCAAAAGAAGCTTGCTCAAATTTCATCAAATTACCTTTTAACTGATTTAGTTGGTTTGATGGGAGATATATCAGTTGAAGATAAAAATTTTTTGATAACGGCTGAAAATTTTTCAGAATTTATTTATCTAATTTATACAAAAAAGATTACGAGTAAAATTGCTAAAACTGTTTTGAGAGAGATGTTTGAACGGGGAGGCGATCCTTCCGAAATAATTAAAGATAAGGGATTGGAGAGTGTTGGAAAAGGAGAGCTAAGTCAGATAATAGATCAGATTATAGAAGAAAATCAAAAAGCAGTAAGGGACTTTCAAAAAGGAAAACAAAATGCTTTGCAATTTTTAATAGGCCAAGCCATGGCCAAGACGAAAGGCAGAGCTAACCCTAATCAGCTGAAACAGCTATTTACAAAAGCTTTGAAATGATGTATTATTGGATTGGCTCTTTACTTTATGTTTTTTGTATTCAAGGAGGTGGTGTGGCTTGATTTGTTAGATGATTCTAGGCGCGATTTCATTTAACTACTTCTTCAGAAGGGGATTAATATATCAAAGGAGTTAATATGTCAGACTCAATAATCGTGGGTAGAGTTCAAGCAAGAAGGGATTCTCGCCCAACCAAGAGCGAGTTGTTTTCTGCAGCGCAAGAAGAGCTAAATTCCGACACAACAAAGAAACCACCTCATCGCCTGACTCCCAAAGAGAAAAAGGCGGGCACAAAGACACTGGCGGAGGGGTGATGAGCGAGCTTTAGCTCGCAGAATTCATAATAGGGGACCAGGTTAGCTCTGGCTTTCCTGGTCCTTCTAACTTTTTACACGCAAAGACGCGTTTTTTTATTGAGAAATTGTTTAACCAATTTAAAAACTTTTTCTTCTTTAACCCAATTTATTCTTTTATCCCTTTTGAACCAAGTCATTTGTCTTTTAGCGTATTTTTCTATTTCTTTTTGGAGTTTTTCAATAGCTTCCTCTTTTTTTATTTTGTCTTGGAGATAATAGGCGATATAGCGGTATTCAAGACCGAAATCTTCTAATCTTTGAAAAGAAACTCCTTTTTTATGGAGATTTTTTACTTCCTCAATCATCCCTTGTTTTAAACGGTTTTTTAAACGTTTTTTAATTCTTTGTTCTAATGCTTGTTTTTTTATTTTAGTTCCGATTATTAAACAGTTGTATTTTGATTTCTTTTTAAATTCTGGCACTGGTTTTTCGGTTTTTAAGACAATCTCAATTGCTCTAATTAATCTTCTTTTGTTGTTTTTGTCTATATTTTTAGCTCTTTTAGGGTCCAGTTCTTTTAATTGGTTAAAGAGTTGTTTGCTTGTCTTTTTTTCTAATTTTTTTCTTAGTTTCCAATCTGGTTTTACTTTAGGAATGCTTATATTATCAATGACTGCTTGGATATAAAAACCGGTGCCCCCACAGACGATAGGAAGCTTTCCTTTTTTAAGGATTTTTTTTATGGCCTGGTTGGCTAGTTTTTTGTATTCACTTACTGTAAAAACTTTTTTAGGAGGCGAAACGTCTAAAAGGTAATGTTTGATGCCTTGCATTTCTTCTTTTGTTATTTTTCCAGTGCCAATATCCATTCCTTTATAGACCTGCCTCGAGTCAGCAGATACCACTTCGCCATTAAACTTTTTAGCAATTTGCACTGCTAAATCTGATTTGCCCGAAGCAGTAGGGCCAACGATTACTATTATTTTAGGTTTTTCCTTCAAGTCCATAGGGAGTTATCTTATTTACTCTTGCTTTTACGAATCCAAATTTGCAACGAGGTTTGCAACGAGGCCCGTCCTCGTTGCAG
>CAZWQR010000006.1:0-4461 GCA_964636195.1 uncultured Candidatus Saccharibacteria bacterium | reverse complement strand
CCTCGTTGCAGTTATCCACAGGGATTTTAATAGTTTGATAATGTCTGGTTTTGCCCAGATAGAAATTATTTTTCTTTTTTAGGATTAAAACATTAACATTTTTGTTTAAAAATTTTTTGTTAAATTTTAGGGCTGATTCTTCAATTATTTTTACCAATTGTTTCTCTCTTTTCTTTTTTTGCTCAGGAGAAATATTATCTTTTAGTTTAGCTGCCTTGGTGCCTGGTCGGGGAGAGTAGCGGGAAACATATCCAAAAGTAAAGCTGATTTCTTTAATGGTTTTCTTTGTATTGTTAAATTGTTGCGTGCTTTCATTGGGGAAACCCACTATTAGGTCAGTAGAAAGGGCGGGGATTGATTCCAACCCTTTTCTGTATTTTTTAAAAGCTTGTCTGGTTGTTTTAATAAGTTTTTTATATTGCTTTACTGTATAGGGACGATTCATAGCTTTAAGAACTTCATCGTCTCCTGATTGAATTGGCAAGTTAAAGTAAGGAGTGACTTTTTGGCATTTTGCTATTGTTTCTATTGTTTTTTTAGTTAAATCCTTTGGATGGGAAGAGGTAAACCTAATCCAAAAATCTCCTTCAATTTCATTTATTTCTGAGAGCAGGTCTGAAAAACTGGGTTTGTAGGAGTTTACATTTTGGCCCAAGAGCCAAATTTCTTTTATTCCTTTTTTTACAAGTTTTTTTATCTCGCACAATATTTCTTGTTTATCTCTTGAATACTCTCTTCCTCTTACATAAGGGACTACGCAGTAGGAACAAAAGTTATTACAGCCGTTCATTATTGGGACATAGGCAAGGATATCAGAGCTATATTTAGGTTCTATTTTAAGATAATCTTTTTTAGTTTTAAGCTTTTTGGGCTTAAAACCTAATTTTTGGAGAATTTCTGATAAATGAGTAAGATATTTAATGTTAAATATTACATCAGTTATTTTTTCAATTTCTTTTTTATCTTTTTCTAAGATACAACCAGTAGCCGCTATTTTTGCTTTGCCTCTGCTTTTGTTTATTCTGGCTTTAGCCCTATCTACGGCCGATTGCCTGACCGAGCAGAGATTAAAGACTATTAAATCAGGATTTTTCTCAGAGAGTTTAAATCCTAGAGCTTCTAACTGGTTAGCCAATCTTTCGCTGTCTGATTTATTCATCTGACAGCCATAAGTAATTATTTTATATTTCATTATTTTTAGCATAAACGAAAAAAGCAATCTGGTAAATCTCGCCGATTACTATTTTGAAAATGTATTATTTTTTATTTTGAAACCAATTTTGTTATTTTTGGTCCAGAATCTGGATTCTGGATTAACAGAGTAAGGCTAGATTGCCTTTTTTATTCGCCCAGGACTTGAATTTGGACTCTTCTTTTTCTGGGCCTATCCAGTTCTATAAAAAGAATTCTTTGCCATTGGCCAAGCTGAAGCTTGTTTTCTATGACATTTAAACAAATATTTACAGGCAGATTAACAGCTCGGCAGTGAGAGTGGCCATTGGCGCATTCGTCTTCGCAAAGGTTAACTGTTCTTCTTTGAAAATCATCATGATTGTATTGCTGTTCTCTTGAAGCTATTTTATTAAAGTGGTTTTTGAAGTCTTTCCAAAGCAAAGGTTCATTCTCATTAACAAAAACGGTGGCTGTGGTATGAAGGCTTTGGATATTTGCTAAGCCGTTTTTAATTGCCGCTTCTTTTACAAATGCTTCTACCATTTCTGTAATATCAACTATTTCTAATTCGCCCTTGGTTTCTAATTCTAGAGTTTTTAAAACTGATTTCATTTTTTGCTTTTTATTTCTTTTTTAATTTTTTTAAGAAAATCACCGAGTTTTGCTTCTCCGAGATCACCCTTTTGTCTGTCTCTTATTCTAATGGTTTTTGATTTTTTTTCTTTGTCTCCCACCACTATGATATAGGGGATTTTTTGAATTTCAGCGTTCCTGATTTTTTTGGAAACAGTTTCGTTTTTATTCTGAACCTCTACTCTTAGGTTTTCTTGTCTTAATTTTTTTGCTATTGTTTCAGCATAGCTTGAGTGTTTTTCGGAAATGGGAATGACAGACAATTGGACCGGCGCAAGCCACAAAGGAAACGCGCCGCCGTAATGTTCAATTAAGATACCTATAAATCTCTCTATTGCTCCGAGTAACGCCCGATGAATCATTATTGCTCTTTGTTTTTTGCCGTTTGGGCCTATGTAGTTAATATCAAATTTTTCTGGCAGGTTAAAATCAACTTGAATAGTGGTGCACTGCCAAGGTCTGCCCAGGCTGTCTTTTATTTTTATATCTATTTTGGGCCCATAGAAAGCGCCGCCGCCTTCGTCTATCTCATATTTTACCTTTAATTTATTTAAAGTTTGTTTGAGGCTTTTAGTGGCTTTGTCCCACAAGGCCTGGCTTCCAATGTGTTTTTCAGGCTGGGTAGAAAGATAAATTTCTAAGTTTTTTCTATCAAAGCCAAAATCCTTAAGCATTTTAAAGGCGTGCTCTGTCAGTTTTGCTATTTCTTGATTAAGCTGTTTGGGAGTACACCAGATATGAGCATCGTCTTGAGTAAAGCCCCTTACTCTGGTAAGCCCATGGAGTACTCCTGATTTTTCATATCTGTAAACAGTGCCTAGTTCTGCCAATTTGATGGGCAGGTCCTTGTAGCTCCTTATTTCTGATTTATAGACCTTGATGTGAAAGGGGCAGTTCATTGGTTTTAGGAGATATTTCTTTTTGTCAATTTCTATTGGAGGATAAAGGTTTTCTTTGTAGAAGTTCCAATGGCCTGAGGTTTTCCAAAGTTCTAAGCCAGCTATATGGGAAGAGCGCACCCATTGATAGCCCGCTTCGTCTAGCTCTTTGTGTAGATAATCTTCAATAACTTTTATTAGGGCAGTTCCTTTGGGCGTCCAAAGGGGAATGCCGGCGCCTATCTCATCATCAAAAATAAAAAGACCGAGTTTTTTGCCTAGAACTCTGTGGTCTCTTTTTTCGGCTTCTTTAATTTCTTGAAGATATTTAACCAACTGATTTTTGTTTTCCCAAGCAGTGCCGTATATTCTTGTAAGCATAGGATTTCTTTCTTGGCCCTTCCAATAAGCGCCTGCTATTTTAAGGAGTTTGAAACCGTCTAAAGGAATTTCTTTTGTTGATTTAAGATGAGGGCCTTTGCAGAGATCAACAAAATTCCCAACCTGATAAGTGCTGATTTTAGAACCTTTTTTAGCAAGTTCCTCTATAAGCTCTAATTTATACGGCTGATTTTTGAATATCTTTTTTGCTTCTGCTTTGCTAATAAGTTTTTTTTGGAAAGGCAAATCTTTTTTTATAATTTCTCTCATCTCTTTTTCTATTTTTGGCAGATTGTCTTCTGAAATAGGGGAGGGCAGATCAAAATCATAGTAAAATCCGTCCTTAATAGCAGGACCAATGCCAAATTTAGTTTTAGGATAGAGCTCCTTAACCGCGCAAGCCAAGACATGCGCCAAAGAGTGTCTTAATGTTTCTAGTTTCATAATATTTTAGTATACATTAATTTTCTGGTAGTTCAATAAAAAAAGTTGTTCCTTGGTCCGCGCCTTTGGATTTTACCCAGATTTTTCCATTGTGCATTTCTACAAATTTTTTGGCGATATAAAGGCCTAAGCCGGATCCGCCGGTCCAAAGTTTTTCTCCAGCCGGCCCCCGAGAGAATTTTTGAAATAGGTCCTCTATGTCTTTCTCGGTCATACCCATTCCGGTATCAGAGATTGTCACCAATATGGCTTTTCCTATATCTGTTCTTTTGCGTTTGGCCTCAATAGCAATACCTCCTTTTTCAGTGTATTTAATAGCATTATCTATTATGTTCATAAAGACCTGCGTTATTTTCTCTTTGTCTAAAAAAAGCTCATGGAGATTAGGCTCAAGATTTAGCTTAAGATAGAGATTTTTTTCTTCCGCCACTATCTTAAATTCTTCCACAATCTGGGCTAATAATTTTTTAAGATTAACTTTTGTTTTAGTAACTTTTGTTTTTCCTGATTCTATCCTAGAAATGTTTAGAAGAGTGCCTACTAGCTGGTTGAGTTGCCCGGTTGCCTTATACACATTCTTGATTGGCTTGTTAAGCTTTTGCTGCAGTTTTCCGTAGCGCCCCTCTAAGACCATAGACAAATAGCCTTTGATAGCCGTTAGAGGAGTTCTTAGCTGGTGGGAAGCAATGGAAAGAAATTCTGATTTAGCTTTATCTAATTTTTTGAGATCTTCGTAGGCCTTTTTCAGGTCTAGAGCCATTTCTTCTATTCTTTCTCTTTGTTTTATCTCTCGGCCCACACTTTTTATTAAAAGGTAGCCAAAAATTATGAAGGCTAATAATATGCAATAATCAAAAACGGCGTTAGAGGAGATTGCGTTTATGAGCAGAAGGATTGCAATAAAAGAGACAAATAAACTTGTGAGAACTACTTTTATTTCAAATAGTTTGTG
>CAZWQR010000005.1:13043-39827 GCA_964636195.1 uncultured Candidatus Saccharibacteria bacterium | reverse complement strand
TAAAAGCGATTTTTTATCCACACTCAGGGCTTGTGCTTAGTCGGACTAAGCACAATGTGCCCTTTCTGCTCTTTTGGTTGTAGTGACGTGTTGCCGGGCTAGGATTCGAACCCAGATCGGCTGGACCAAAACCAGCTGTCCTACCGTTAGACGACCCGGCATTATATATAAATTTCTAGCACTAATCCCCTATTGTTTCAAGAATAGCCAGCTCTAAGGGTAATTGAGCAATACTGGAATACTTTGTCTTATTCTGAGCATCAAGAAAAATTCTTAAGGCCTTTCTAATATCGTTTTCTCTTACTTTTTGCGAGTGCTCTTTCAATTCTTTCTTAACTTCTTGAGTCAAGTTCTTAAAGATTGGACTGTCTAAATCCTGGCTTAGTTTTAAAATCAAAAGTTGCCTTAAATACCCTACGACTGCTTTAGCTAGCTCGTTTACATCTTGGCCCTTGTCTAATATTTGATCTAAAAAATTTATTGCCTTGTCAGCTTGTTTAGAAAAAACATAACCTAAAAATTCAGACACTAAGCTTATATCTATAATCCCCAACAGTTCTTTAACCTGTTCCTTTTTAATTTCCTTTTGGGACCCCTTACTAAAACTAACAACCTGATCAAGCAAAACCTCGGCATTTCTCATAGCTCCATCGGCATTCATGGCAATAAGTTCCAGAGCATCTTTATTAATCTTAACCTTTTCCAGCTTAGCTATTTTTTCTAACCGTCCCACTATCTCTTGAGCTGTCAATTTTCTAAAATCAAAACGCTGACACCGAGAGCTAATAGTAGAAATCATTTTATTCGGTTCAGTAGTAGCCAAAATAAAAACAGAAAAAGAAGGCGGTTCCTCTAAAACCTTTAATAAGGCATTGGCTGCGTCTTTGGAAAGTTGGTGGCTTTCATCAATGATAAACACTTTGTATTTAAGATGAGTAGGCGCAAAACGAATCCCCTCTTTCAGCTCGCGGATATCGTCAATGCCCCTATTAGAAGCGGCGTCTATCTCAATTAAATCAATAGCCCTGCCTTCATTAATCTGGACACAAGAGGAGCATTTATTGCAAGGTTCGCCATTCTTGGGATTCTGACAATTTATTCTTTTAGCCAAAATCCTGGCAATGGTTGTTTTGCCAGAACCTTTAGGTCCGCAAAATAAATAAGAATGCGAAAGCATGTCGTTTTCAATGGCGTTGATTAAAGTCTGGACAACATGCTCCTGCCCCACTACTTCCCCAAAGGTCTTGGGTCTGTATTTCCTATATAAGACAAGGTGTGACATTACTTTTTAAAGATAAAAAATTTGTAACCCAGAAAATTCCACATAAAACCGCATAAAACACCCGCAAAAGGAGCAATTACGCCGGCTAATAAGTTGCTAGAAATGCCGGTACCAGCTAAGATTTTCAAAACTAAAGTCGCAACTCCAACGTTAATTAAAGCCCCTACTCCGGTTATTAGGTAAAACCCGGCAAACTCTTTACCTTGGGCTTTTATTCCCTTGCCAAAGGTCCAAGACTTATTCCAAAAATAACTGTTTATGGCAGCGCAAGAAAAAGATATAAACTTAAAAAAGGCATAAAGTCCTATTACTTTAGCGGCCTCAATTCCAGATAACCACAAAAGCAAACCAATAACTCCAAAATCAATAAAAGTATTTAAAGCTCCCACTAAAACAAATCTAGCCAACTGTTTAACTACTTTAATCTTTCTTGCCAGCCAATCAGCCACAAAAAGCCCAGCCACAACCAAAAAAGGCAAAACAATAGGAAGTATTAGAAAATAATAAAAGTTTATCTTAAGCTCTAAATTACCCAAAGTGGGCAAAGCTAAAAGGCCGATTAAAAAACCAATTAACAAGCCAAGTTTTAAATCTCTTCTTTCCATAGAATATATATTAATTATTCTTTAATATTATCAAAAAGAAAAACAAATGACAACTTATCTTAAAAAAAGTCAGGGGTCCTTAGGACCCCTGATAAAATGATATCAACGGACACGGAAACGCTTGTTCAGCTCCTTCAAACGATGGTTGATTCCAACATATTCTAAATCGTGTATCCCCAGCATAGCTGGACCAGAGAATCCCTGTTCTCGGATATCGTGAGCTTTCTGAGCTGCCTTCTGACGAACCCAATCCCAATAAGGATGATCAAACGCGTCCACAGGTTCGCTTAGCCGACCTTCATGGACAGAGAAGGCCAAACAGGAAACAATTGGAGGACCGTCAAAGAAAGAAACGCCGGTCCTTGCCTTCACGGGCATCAACGGACCAATGTGGCTCCCTCTCATAAATCCTGAAACCTGGTGACAAATCTCAAAAGGAGCCAATATTTCACCAGTGGCTGGGAAATCCTTCTGCGTTCTAACAAGCATTATTGGGTCATCCTTCCCCACATACTTGCCAGCAATATTTCTCAGACGAGTGGTACAAGAGGAAACAACGATCTCGCCACTAAAACGCGAGTGGATTTCTTCAATCACAAACCGACCGTTATCCCGAAGCAGAGCGGCTAAGCCGTAAATATCTTCCGGAGTACAGAGATCAATAACTCGATCTCCTTCAAGATAATCAACGTCCATAACTGTAAACTTGTAGCCCTTGCCACCCGCTGGAGAAAGCATCAATCCTGCATTGTACATCGGGTCAGAAAAAGCCAGAAACAAAGGAAGGTTGTAAGCCCCTGGTTCTGTCTTGTCGGCGGTAAACATCAAGAATGGCTCGTTGGGCCGCTCCTCAAACTCCATCTCAGCAACGGCTGGTCCAAGTCCCTTGGCATTTCCAGAAAAAGCCTCTTTTAGCAAGTCTTGGCCAGCACCATAAAGACCTTGTGATTTTGCTTGTTCAGTACCAGCCAAAAAGGCCCTCCAGGCCAAACCATGAACTTCTTCATTGTTGATGCCTCTGTCGTGAGTCATCAAGATGGAAACATCATCGCCTGTGTAGCTAATATAAGAATCAATGATCAAACAAGATCTTTCTTGAAAAACGATCTCGCCAACTTTCTCGAGAAGTTTTTTGCTGGGACACAGATGTCCACCTATGCTACCTACATCTGCTTTAATGGCAGTTAGAGTAACTCTCATTGAGACCTCCTTTAGGACTCTCCTAGGTCTTGGTTAACTAAAGATAACCACTATCCTCCAACAGAGTTCTCCAGTTCCCTGCTACTGGTTTTAGAACCAATTCCCAATCGGTTTATCAAACTCACCTCCTAAAATTATTTAAGAATGGATTAGAAAAAATGTCAATATGATATTGAGAAACAATTTTAATTATTGTAAAATAAAAGAATGTTAAAACTATATGACTCTCTTGCCAGCGAAAAAGAAATCTTTAAACCTTTAAAAGACAATAAGGTAAGTTTTTACGTTTGCGGGCCTACGGTTTACGGCCCTGGCCACATCGGCCACGCCCGAACTTATATCGCCTTTGATATTATAAGGCGATACCTGGAATACAAGGGATACAAGGTAAAATACGTGATGAACCTAACTGATATCCACGATGACATTATCAAACAAGCGGCCCTGGAAAACACCGATATATTTTCTCTATCTCAAAAATACACCAAGCTCTTTTTACAAGACCAAAAAGAACTAGGCATTAAACCAGCGACTGCTTATCCAAAGGTAACTGAAAATATAGATGAAATAATCAAATTTATTAAAAAACTTGTAAAAAGCGGCTTTGCTTATGAAAGTCAGGGCTCTGTCTACTTTAATGTTTCCAAATTCAAAGATTACGGAAAACTTTCCGGGATAAAAATAAAAGATGCAAAAACAGGCACCCGAGTAGATACAGATAAATACGAAAAAGACAGGGTTAGTGATTTTGTTTTATGGAAAGCTAAAAAACCCGGAGAGCCAAGCTGGAACAGCCCTTGGGGGCAAGGCCGGCCAGGTTGGCATATTGAATGTTCTGTTCTTAGTAAAAAATATCTAAGTGAACAAATAGACATTCATGGCGGAGCCCAGGATCTTAAATTCCCCCACCACGAAAACGAAATTGCCCAAAGCGAAGCCATTGCCAAGAAAAAGCCATTTGTCAAATACTGGCTTCACGCCGGCTTATTAAATATAAGAGGACAAAAAATGTCCAAGTCCCTAAAAAACTTTATTCTAATTTCTGATGTTTTAAAAAAATGGAATGTGAGGACAATTAGAGCCTTTGTGGCCCTAAGCCATTACCGAAGCAAGCTTGACTGGACAGAAAAAAACCTCAAACAAGCCCAAAATGCCCTGGAAAAAATTGACGACTTTATTCAACGCTTAAAAACAAACAAATCAAACAAAAAATCAATAAAAAGCCATAAAATTTTAGAAAAAACCGAGGCCGAGTTTACTAAAGCAATGGATGATGACTTTAATACTCCCAAGGCAATGGCTGCTATATTTACAATGATAAAAAAGATTAACTCTGAATTAGACAAAGGAAAAATAGATAAAAAGCAAGCAAAGGAAATCCTTAGATTTTTGAAACAAAAAGATAAAATCTTTAATTTTTTGCTCTCTCAAGAAAAAGAAAAAATTCCTCAAAAAATCAAGGAATTGGTTCAGCAAAGAGAACTTTTGAGAAAAGCAAAAAAATGGCAGCAAGCTGATAAAATAAGAAAAAAAATTGAACAAAAAGGATTTTGTTTAAAAGACACTAAAAAAGGGACAAAGATAAAAAAGAAATAGTGGGCTTGCCAAAAACAACAATTTGTTTAGAATAAAAAACGATGGCTAATACCCCTCAAAAAGACAAAATTCCGCCTCAGCACATAGAGGCAGAAAAATCACTCTTAGGCAGCTTGATGATTGACAAAGATGCTATTATTAAGGTTGTTGACTTCCTCCAGCCAAGGGACTTCTATAGAAAACAACACCAAATAATCTATCAAGCAATGCAAGAGCTCTTTGACAAAAATCTTTCAATTGATTTAATTTCCCTATCTACTCGTTTAAAGGAAAAAGGACAATTAGAAGCTATTGGCCAAAAAAGCTATTTAGTTGACCTTGTCAATTCTGTGCCTAATGCCCTGCATGTTTTGGAATATGCCAAAATAGTGCAGAAAAAAAGAATCTTAAGAGACCTAATCCAGTGCTCTTACGAAATAGGAGAAATGGGTTTCAGAGAAGAAGAAGACATCGACGCCCTATTAGACAAAGCAGAGAGCAAAATTTTCTCTATTGCTCAACACTCTTTGTCCCAACAATTTACTCCTATTAAATCAGAATTAGAAAGCGCTTTTGAAAGAATTGACCGCCTCTCTAAAGAAAGAGGCACACCAAGAGGCGTGCCTACGGGCTTTATCGACTTAGACAGAATCCTTTCTGGCCTTCAAAAGTCTGACTTGGTAATCTTGGCAGCCAGGCCTTCAATCGGAAAAAGCGGGCTAGCCCTGGACATTGCCCGAAACGTGGCCGTAAAAGAAGAAATCCCCGTAGGAATCTTTAGTTTAGAAATGTCAAAAGACCAGGTAATTGATAGACTGATTGCCAGCCAATCAAATACTGACTTATGGAAATTAAGAACCGGAATGCTTTCGGGCGAGGGTGAAAATAACGACTTTGAAAGAATTCAACATGCATTAGGTGTTTTATCAAAAGCCCCTATATTCATAGACGATACTGCTGGAGCTAATATTATGCAGATGAGAGCAATGGCCAGGCGGCTTCAAGCCAGCCACGGTTTAGGCCTTTTAGTAGTTGACTATCTTCAATTAATGGAACCAAGGACTCAAAATTTCTCCATGGTGCAACAAATGACAGAAATTTCTCGCTCGCTCAAAGGATTGGCCAGAGAATTGTCTGTGCCTGTTTTAGCGCTATCCCAACTCTCTAGAGCAGTAGAACAAAGAACGCCGGCAATTCCCAAACTTTCTGATTTACGCGAAACCGGAGCACTGGAGCAAGATAGCGACGTAGTCCTTTTTATCTATAGAGAAGAAAAATACAAGCCAGACACCGCTCGAAAGAACATAGCCGATATTATTATTGCCAAACACAGAAATGGCCCAGTGGGCCACATAGAGCTGTTCTTTGACGAACCAAGGGCTAGCTTTAGAAACTTAGAAAGAAGAGAGATTGGGGAGGAAGGAGAGCTGGAAGAAGAAATTATTTAAGCTTCAATGCTTTTAATTTCTACTAGAGTATAGGGCTGTCTATGCCCTCTTTTTTTGTGATAGCGTTTTTTGGACTTATATTTAAAAACAATAACTTTTTTGTATTTGTCTTGTTTTAAAACTTTGGCTTTCACCTTGGCCTTAATTGTCGGTTTTCCTATCTCTAATTTTTTATTCTTCTCAAGCAATAAGACATCGCTAAAAACAACCTCTTTGCCAGGTTCCTTGTCTAGTTTCTCTATTTTTAATTTATCGCCGGGCTGAACTAAATACTGTTTTCCACCGGTTTTAATCACTGCAAACATATTTTATTCATCTGTTAATTTTTTTGTTTCTTCCGAGCTGTCCAATAGGGTCTCGACTCGCTCATTAAACAAGCTAATTCGCTTTTCGGACTTGTTATAAGAAGAGAGCGCATCCCTTAAATGACTGCCCATTTTTCTAAAATCATCCATTAATTTTTTACCGTCTATTTGAACCCTTGTCAATCTTTTCAAAATATTTTGAGTTTGTTTAGAGATTTGGACATCTCTAAACCAATGTTCTATGGCCTGAAGGGCTAAAAAGATTGTATTAGGAGAAGTTAAAACTACTTTTTTGGAACGAGCGTAAGCTCCCAAATCAAGCTCTGGTATCATATTAATCTCATAATATACGGCTTCGGCCGGAATATACATTACAGCGAAATCAACAGTGTTTTCAGAAGGTAAAATATACTTAGAAGCGATCTCTTCTATTCTTTTTTTGGTATCCTGAATAAATTTTTTACGAAATTCTTTTTTCTCTGCATCGCTTTCTGCAGCAACCATTCTCCTGAAATTGTCAAAAGAAAATTTAGCATCTATGGGTACTAATTTTTTGTTTGGAAGCTTTAATACCGCATCTACCTGTGCCCCGCTTTCAAACAAATGCTGTATCTCATAAGCATCCTTAGGAAAATACTCGCCCAATACATGTTCTAAACTAGCTTCTCCCCATTGCCCTCTTACTTTGGGAGAACGAAAAAACTCCTGAAACGAAGAAATGCCCTTCATTGCTTCCTGTACCTGCTTCATTTCCTGCCTAATCTGAACTGTTTCTTTAGTAAAAGAAGAAATTTGCCTATTCATTGCCTCAGAGGTGTGGTCCACGCTTCCTCTAATTTCTTTAAGCTGTAAGCTAATTAAGTCAGTTAAGCGCCTCTCTAGATCTCTAATGCTTTCATTTTGCTTTTCATCAATCCCCTGTTTACTGCGCGCAAAATAGAAAACAACAGCAGCTAGGGTGCCTGCAATTATTACAAATACAAAAATTAGCGACAGATCACTCATATCAAGAATATCTTATCATTAAAACAGAAAACAATCAAACGGGAAGCGCTTTGCGCTTCCCGTAAAAATCCTCTTTTACAGAATAGCCCCTCTTGTTATATTCTTCCATTTAAGCGCTTATAACTTGTCAAAATCTTCTTAGCCCGGAAAACTTGTAATCTCTGCTAAATAAAAAGTTACCATAAGAAACTCCCTTACTAACTTGCCCAATTGGCAATAATTAGCAGGAATTCCTCATCAAACCAATGGGCGGCTCGCAAACAGAGCCGCCCATTGGTTTTTTGTAGCCCCAACGGGATTCGAACCCGTGTTGCTAGATTGAGAATCTAGAGTCCTAAACCGCTAGACGATGGGGCCTTAAAGATAATTTAACACAAAAAATTGCCAGAATCAATGATTGCTTGCTTTTTATTGACTAATAGTCTAAACTGAAGCCAGAAACTATACAACCAATTAGGAGGTGAGCCAATTGAAGCTTAAGAAAAGCCCCATTCTAGCTCAGACAGCAGATATGCTCAGCTTTTTAAGGGGAATAGGCGTACCTTTGTTTGTAGGAATCTTAATCCTACATTCATACAACACCAAAACCCTTTCAGTAGTTTGGCTATGGTATATTCTTTTCAGCGGCCTTTTAACCGATCTAATAGACGGCTATCTGGCCAAAAAATCACAACAGATGACCCAAACGGGCTGGAAAGACATTTTCCACGACACTAGCATGCTTACCGCAACGGGGATCTATCTTCTTCTATTTGACTATTCGGTTTATCTGAAGGCAGTATTAGCCATACTCATAAGTGTCACAGCTCTTCTAGCAATAAGAGTTTGGCGCAAAACAAAAGACCTGGAAGAAATTCCTGGCAAACGTCCGCCTATTAGGCTAGGTTGGTTCCGAATCTTGGAAGCCTTCGAGATGTTTGGAATTGTTTCAAGCGTCACTGCCTATATCATCGCTACCAGGATAATTCCTAATGCTTCTATTCCAGAAATCTTTCTATTAGCAGATTCCTGGTTAATTCTTCTAGGAACTATCATTGGAGTAATGAAAATGCCTAGCACTCTAACTTCTGAAGACGGGGCCTTAAGGCGAGCAATCGACGACGGAATGTCTTCGGGCGATGAACTTAGAAGCCTTATCTCTTGGCTCAAAGAAAAATTTCATAAATGACTCGGCATATAGCTTCAAAACGCTGAGTCATTTTCCTTTTCTGGAGGTACTTGGTAATAGTCCAAAATATATTGAGCCATCTCTTTAAATACTAAAGTAGCCGACTCGTTGGCGCTTCTGGTAACTGGATCATCTAATTTTATCAAAATAACGAATTTAGGATCAAAGGCCGGAGCAAAACCAATAAAACTCTGCCAGGTTTCATCACTGTAACCCGATTTATTAATCCCCAAAGCGGAATAGGAAATCTGGGAAGTTCCGGTCTTGCCCGCAATATAATAACCATCAACTTGAGCGGGTTTGCTATAACCGTTTTCTGATACTGAAACAAGCATCTTTACTAAATCCGAAGCTGTATCTTGAGAAATAACTTGGCTAGTGCTTTCTTCTCTTTCAAAAGGCACTATTTTATCATCTTCTCTTGTCCCCTCTGCTAAATAAAGGTTTGGCATTGCTCCTTTATTGGCAATAGCGCAGTATGCTCTGACGAGCTGAAGCGGAGTCATTTCAATCCCTTGGCCAAAAGCAGCAGTAGCAAAGTTAACAGCCCAGCCCTTTTTAAATTCCTTATTCTCTGAATAGACCTCTCCTTGTAAACCAATATTCGTCTTTTTAAAAGCTCCGAAACGCTCTAAATAATCTAAAAACACCTTGTTGCTTAATTGAGATTGGGCAAAAACAGCGCCAGTGTTGATTGATTTTTCTAACACTTCGGTCATCGTGCGCTTTCCCCAAGCCCTATGCTCATAATTATTAATCACTTTATCTGAGACTTTCACATAACCATGGTCAATATAAGTAGTTTCTGGAGTTATTTTTCCTTCGTTTAAGGCCGCAGCCATAGTGATGCCCTTAAAAACAGATCCTGGTTCATAAACAGCTTGGATGGCTTTGTTTTGAAAAACTCCCATCTTATCATATTGCTTGTAATTATTAGGATCAAAAAAGGGATAGTCAGCCATAGCTAAAATCTTGCCCGTTTTAGGGTCAGCCACAATTATTTGACCGCCCTGATACTTGAAATCCTTTGAAAACTTAGTTAAAAGCTCTTCTGCTTTGAGCTGGATATTTCTATCAATTGTCAAAACCAAATCATTGCCCTTAGCCGATAAAGCGCTTTCGCCCTGCAGAAACTTGCCAAAAGGGCCATACTCTATCTTCTGCCAGGCCTCCCTGCCCTTCAAAAAGTCGTCCCAATAACCCTCTACACCGTACTGACCGATTCCCTCTTGATTGACAAAGCCCAAAACATCGCTGGCTAAAGTATTGTTGGGGTAAAAACGAACCATTTCTTCGCCAATATAGACATAATCTAAATTAAGCTCCTGAATCTGCCGGGTTTCCAAATCAGAAATGTCTCTTTTTAAAAGCAAAAACGAACTACTGTTTCCCTGCAGGTTCTTTAAAAGCTCTTTTTCATCAAGTCCTAAAATAGAAGACAATTTTTCAGCCACTAATTCATCGTCTTTAATAAACTTAGGGCTTAGATAGCAATATCTAGTGCTTTTGTTACCAGCAGCCAAAACGAGGTTATCTTTATCATATAAAAAAATCTCTCCCCGAAATCCAGAGACAGAGCTAAAAATCTCTTGCTGGCCTTTTGCTAGAGCTAAATAAAGTTCTCCGTTTATAACCTGCAAAAATACAAGACGAGCAATAATTAAGCCGGCAAAAAGCAAAACTGCAGCAAAGACTATATAAAGGCGCCAGTTCTTCATTTTGCTAAAGCAGTATTTGCGTTAGCCTTAATATAGTAAACATCATCTATCTTCTCAAAATTGTAACTTTGAGCTAATTTTTCAACTTCAACATTGGAATCGCTAAAACTAGCCACTCTCCAATCTTCTAATTCGGCCAATCTAAGTTGGGCTTGAGAAAGTTTTTGGGTTTCCCGGGCTAAAATGTTTGTTTGCAACAGCCACAAACCAACCAATAAGAACATAAAAACGAAATTGAATATTAAAAGTCTTTTGAAAGTAAATATTTTTACAAATTTAATCATATTATTTTTTTAACTGATCTTAATTTAGCTGACCTTGATCTTGGATTAGCTTCAATCTCTTGCATTGAAGCAGTAATCGGCTTTTTAGTTAAAATCTCAAGCATATTTATCTGTTTTCCCCGCCTAAAGAATCGCTTTACTATCCTGTCTTCTAGAGAATGAAAAGAGATTACGACAATTTTTCCATCTTTTTCTAGTACATCCACTGCCTGAACTAATGCTTGTTCCAAATTATCCAATTCTGAATTAACCTTAATCCGTAAAGCTTGAAATGTTTTGGTAGCTGGATGAATTTTGCCGCTCTTAAAAGAACTTGGCAAGGCCGCCCAAATTATTTCTACTAAATCCAAAGTATTACGAATTGGTTTTTTCTCTCTCCTCTCTGCAATTTTTCTTGCAATTTGGCGAGCAAATTTTTCTTCTCCATATTCTTTTAAAAGATCTTCAATATCTTTTTCAGGAAAACTATTTACGATTTCATAAGCAGTTAAAGGAGTTGTCTCGGGATTATAACGCATATCAAGCGGTTCATCTTTTTGAAAACTAAATCCCCTTCCGCTTTTTTCAAGGTGCCAACTGGAAAGCCCCAAATCAAAAATAATTCCATTCACCGGCCTAAAGTTATACTTACAAGCAAGAGCTCTCAAATTAGTATAGGAATCATTAACCAAAATCAATCTTTTAGCTAATTCCTGGCTGGCTATTTTCAGCTTACCTATTTGAAAAGCCTTATAAAGACTAGGGTCGGCTTCAATTCCTAAAATTTTTCCCTCAGGACCATTGTGTTCTAAAATGGCTTCACTGTGACCGCCCATTCCAAAGGTGCAATCAATAAAATTTTCATTTGGCCGCGGATTAAGATATTCTATTGTCTCTTTTTTTAGGACTGGGATGTGCATAAAGCAAATTTTCAATTATCAATTTTTAATAAACCAATCACCAATAAATTTTCAATAAACCAATTATCGAATTATCAAACAAGACAATATAGGAGGCTTTTATTTGAAAATTGAGAATTGATAATTGACTGAAAATTGAAAATTGAAAATTGAAAATTTTTATTATATACCCAGTTCTTTCAAACGTTCAGCAATTTTATCTGCCTCTTTCTCGGTCTTTTCCTTATAGCGCTGCCATTTTTCCTTGGACCAAACTTCAATCCTGTTATAAAGGCCGGCAACAACTACCTTTTTCTTCATATCAGCATACTGAGCGAGATACTCTGGCACCAAAATCCTGCCTAAAGAATCAAAACCCACTTCAACCGCTCCAGCAAGCATCATCCTAGAAAAACCCCTGGCATCAGCTTGAGACAAAGGCAGTTGGCTAAGTTTTTTTGCTAGCTTTTTCCACTCATCAACTGGATAAAGAAAAAGACAGTCATCCAATCCCTTGGTAAGAACTGCCTTTTTTCCTAACAACTGCCTAAACTTAGAAGGCACTGCTAGTCTTCTTTTAGAGTCTAAAGAATATGTGTATTCACCAGTTAACATGTTTTTGACTTATCCACAGTTTTGTCAAGTTATCCCCACTTTTTTCCACAACACTTATATTATATTCCACAATTATACACCAGTCAACCACTTGCCTGTGGAAAAGAAAACCAGCTCTTTTAGAGCTGGTTTTCTTGGTCTTAATTCTGTTGTCTCATTAAACCAACTGCATCTTCTTTCTCTTGACCAAAAAATAGTAAGCCACCAAACTCATCACAATTAACAGAATAATCAAGAAAAGGATTACTAACCAAAAGGCAGCTGAGCCAATTATCTTCACTATTTGAGAAAAGAGACTGCCAGCCGCTGCTAAGCTCTCACTTTTAATAACTTCTATACCAACACTATCGTTAACAATTTTTCCGTCATCATAGCGGACCGTGCTGATGTTATTGAGATAAGTGCTGCCCAGAGAAAAATTAGCAACAGGCTCTACCCTAGCCTCAAAAGTAATTATTTTTGACTCGCCAGCAGACAGGGTGCCCAAATCAACGCCACCCACTAAACTTCCGCCTGAGAAAGAATCATTTATCTTTAAATCTCCCACAAACTGAATATTCTGTGGCAAAACATTTTGGAAAACCACATTTTCAGCACTGGTATTCTGAGCAGTGGCAACCACAACCAAGAAGGATAAATCATCGCCCGGCTCTACTGAGAGATCCTTTTTCCAAGGATTATTCTCCCCTTTCAGCTTAACTAAAGCAGACACAGCTAATCCTTCTGCACTAGGCAATTTGCAGTCAGCCGAGCAAGAGCAAAAATCTTCGTCACAATTACAAACTCCATCTCCGCAGTGGCTACAATTATCACAATAGTCGTCAGTCCCCTTGGCGCAAGTAGAGCCATCACATACCAAATCATTAATACATCTATCTCCGCTACAATTATCTAAGGTGCAAAGATTGTCGTCCTCACACTCCATATACTTGCTTAATCTCTGGCCGCCAGTCCTAAACCAATAGACATCATTATCGTAGCACTGTTTGTAGTTAGTATAATTAGGTTGAGATTGGCAACTGGATTGGTAATTGCAGGTTGAGTCACCATAAGAACAGGTTTCTGAATTAGAACAATAGTCGTTCACTCTCCAAGAACCCCAATTGCCCCAATTGCCCCAATCGCCATTGCAATCATTATCATCTCCAGAGCAATACCTGAATCTTATCTTAGACCTTACTCCAACATCCGAACCACAACCAGTTCCCCAAGGACAGCTATATTGGACTTCTCTGTCGCTGTCGCAAACAAAATCATCGTCTCTATAGTGGCAACCATCACAGCAAATGCCGGTAGTACACTCACACTCTTCTACGCATTCTCCGTCATCACAATCGCCATCACAGGTTTCTACATATTTTTTCTCTACATTGGACTCTTCAAAGCATCTATTATGTTCACAACCCTTTTCATAACAGGTTCTCTTTTTATAAACCTTGTCACCGTTGCAATAATATTGCCAGGAGCCGCAGGAATCGTTCCCGCATTCCTCATACTTATCATTTCTATGTCCATTGGAATCGTACCAATAAACATCATTATTGTAGCAGCGTTTATAATCGTGCTCATCATAATCATTGCAAGAAGAGCTATAGTTGCACTTATATTCGCAATAACCGCCTGAACAATACCATTCCGGTCGCTCGTCGTCATCGCACCTTCCATAGCCGCAATAAGTGGCTCCAGAACAGCTTTGGCTATTAGACCATTCTAAACAAGAATCAGAATCATAATTGCCGCAAGTTTGGGTTGAACTATAGCCAGAACATCTAACTTGGCCAGCATAGGCGCACTCATTATGGCAGTCCCCGCCACAATCCTCAAAATGAACAGTAATAGCACTCGGATTGGTATAGGCCTGCTCTTGAGAACCGTCCACCTTTTTGCCATAGACCATTCCTGTATAGTTATAATAGCCTTCATTGTCTTCAGAAATAGTCCAAGTTTTGTCACAGCTGGTATTTCCATAACAATCATAATTATGCCAGAAACCTAAATAATAAAGAGCAATCTTATCTATCCCATCATCATCTTGAGCAGAGACGCTAATATTAACCGTTTCATCTGTGCAAAGATTAGTTCTGCTGGCAGATAAATAGCCAGTGACAGGATCTTCTATGCCGCCACAGCCACAATCCTGGCAACAATTAGTGCTATTTTCACCGCACTCTGAGTTGCAAACTCCGTCTCCGCAAGAATAGCATTGAGAATAACAAGCTTGGTCTTCATAAGAGCAAACTCCGCCAGAGCAGAAATAATCTCTATAAGTTGAACCAGAGCAACCGTCGGTTCCGCAGCTCTGAGGTCCCGACCATTCTAAACAAGAATCAGAATCATAATTGCCGCAAGTCTTTATGGAATTGTTGTCATAGCAAGTAGTTTGTCCCTGATAAGCGCACTCGTCTTGGCAGCTGGGTTCACAGCTTGAATCAGCAACACATCTGGTTTCTAGTTCTGTATTGCAACCATCAGGATTGCAATCCCTGGTTCTTTGCTGGAGCATCTGGGTAACAGAACAATCACCCTGTCCGCAGCCTTGGTCTTGCCATTCACTCCAACAGCCGCAGCTACATTGAGGTTCATTAACCTGCACAGAACAAGTAGCAGAATCACTTTGTCCGCCAGAAACAACATTTACCGTAGCGCTATGAGTTCCAGAATAATAAAATTTGTTAGAACAGGTTTGTAAATACCCGTTGCAAGCGCCGGTCCAAACATAGGAATAATTTCCTGTTCCGCCGCTCGCATCAGCAGAAAAAACAACATCCTGCCCAATTCCAGCTGGATTAGGAAAGACGCTACAAGCAACATTTAGACCTGGATACGCGCACTGGCCGTTAGAGCAAATTTTACCTTGGTCAGCGCAGTTAGCTTGATTGATCCATCGAGAGTTCTGATAGCAAGAAAGAGAAGAACACCCCTTTAGGATTTTTTCTCTCTGAGTCCAAGTCCCTGAACATTGGTAATTATCTGTCCAGGAATCAGTACCGCAATCCTCTTGGGTTCTCCACTCAGGAGTGGTAAAACAGGCAGCATTAGAACAGCCCTTATCTAACCATTTTCTCTGTAAATATCTTGAATCAGAACAGCGGTAATCATTTGTCCAACCGCTTGTTCCACAATTCTGAAAATTAGACCAAGAAGACCATTCTAAGCAGGAATCAGAGTCATAATTGCCGCAGGTTTTTTTCTGGACGTAATTGCCAGCGCACTGTTTGCCTATTTGGCCATAATATGAACATTCATCCTCGCAGGTTGGAGGAGGAGTTATACATTCTCCGTTCTGACAGATCTTGCCGTCATTGGCGCAGTTGTATTCATTAACCCATTGATAAGAATCATAGCAGGAATCATTAGAACATCCTTTTAGGTGCTTTTCTCTCTGAGTCCAAGTCCCTGAACATTGGTAATTATCTGTCCAGGAATCAGTACCGCAATCCTCTTGGGTTCTCCACTCAGGAGTGGTAAAACAGGCAGCATTAGAACAGCCCTTATCTAACCATTTTCTCTGTAAATATCTTGAATCAGAACAGCGGTAATCATTTGTCCAACCGCTTGTTCCACAATTCTGAAAATTAGACCAAGAAGACCATTCTAAGCAGGAATCAGAGTCATAATTGCCGCAGGTTTTTTTCTGGACGTAATTGCCAGCGCACTGTTTGCCTATTTGGCCATAATATGAACATTCATCAGAACAAGATGTAATACACTGGCCGTTAGAGCAAACCTTACCAGCCCCGCATGAATAGGAGCTTGACCATTCCAGGCAAGTGTCGCAATCATAGTTGCCGCACTGGTGATAATGAGTGCTGTCTGTACATTCCCGCTCTCCATAATAAAAACACTCGTCTGTACAGCTGGGACAATATGTGCCGTCTCCCCCATCGTCGCCAGTATCACAAGAACCGCCATCGCAACCAGGACCAGTATCATCATCCCAAGTAAAAGCACTAACCAAAGGACTAGTTAAAAGTGCATTCAAAACAACAAAAGAAAAGGCAAAAACAACAATTAGTGTTATTGCTTTCTTTTTAGAAAAACAATTGTTTTTTCTTTTATACATAAATTTTGAATTAAAATTTATTATTTTTTTCTAATATTATAAATTAAGATTTTTTCTAAATATTATAAATCAATATATATTATAAACTTTATTCTTAACTATATTGCACAGGGGTTTCTGCCAAGCCATAGAAACCCCTCGCGCATTTTTGGTCAAAAGATTACTACCAGCCGGACAAGACAGTCCGGTTGGCTAACCTTCTCGTAGATTAGCCCATCGTCCCAATAGAGACGATACGGAACCAGCTGTCCTGCCTCTCTCGTAATAAAAACGAGATAGATGTAGGGAGCCGGAACTTGGTTTTTTCTCACCGCAAATCCGATGGGCACTTTAGACCAAGGGGGCAGTGATGAGGCCAAGCCCAACAATCCAACGATTGAGTCTTCGGGCGACTGGGAAAAGGTGTTCCCCCAATACCAGTTGGCTAAACACTTAAAGTCCTCTACAGGCACAAGCGCAAAACTGTCTGGCAAATAAAGCCGCAGTCCCCTCTTCTCGTGTGAAGCCAGAGGAAAAGCAGCCCGAAGCGGAACTACGAGTTCCTTGTCCGATATGCCCACAGACAGATACTCCGTGGGCATAGGCGCTTCTGCCTTATATATGGTTTGAGCAAATACAACAAGGCCGCCCAGAACCACCAACGCCACCATCAAGACAATCAAACTCAAGCTTCTGCTTTTCATAACGACCAACCTCCTTTTTTGTCTAAGTATACATTAACAATTTTTTTCAGATTTGTCAAGTAGTAAAACAAAACGGACAATAATGTCCGTTTTGTGTCCATAACTACAAAAAATATTTAATAATATGAGGGAAAATCATCGTCTGTAGGATAATAATCATCATATTGCGGATAAGAGCCCAAAGTATTCGTCATTAAATCCATCAAAACATTCATAAAGCTTTTAGAATCGGCTGGCGCTGCAATTTCTATTGGCTCGTTAAAATTACTAAATTGAAGATCTAGAGAAATATTCATTGTTTGTTTAGCAGTTTTTTGCGTCGCTTCAATGCCTGAATCCACACAATATAGCTGAGAGCCGCACGGATCTTGGTCACCTCCTATTTCAAGAACTTGGCCTAAACTATCTGCGCAGAAATAACCGTTTTTTGAATTAAGCTTGGCGCTTAAACAATAGCCACTATCTGAAGCATAACAAGTTATGTCAGTTCCTTCTTCTAAAATATAGTCCCTAACGCTTTGGATAGCAGCACCTTGGGTGGGGTGGTTGACATTAAGTTTTGTTTCTGAACAAAAATCAACATAAGAGCCATCGTCAACATACACTAATTCTGCTTGAGCTCGCAATTGCCTAATTCCCGATTTTATCTTAACATCGCTGGTCATTAAGGGGCTGGAAGCTAATGTGCTTTCATATTCATAAGCAGACTCCCAAGCAACCCTATAAATCATTTTATCCTTTTTGCCTATCCAAATTTCAAATTCAGGATTTCCTTCCTCAAAAAGCTTATCTAAGCTATCTATCGCTTCTTGTTTTTCTTCTTCGCTTAGAGATTCTACGCCCCAAAACTTATATTTCTCCAGAATAGCCGGAAGCTCAACCATAAACTGTTTAAAATTATCCTCTTTCAAACCCATAAGATAATGGTATGCCTTCACTCCGTCAATATTCTCTTCGGGCAATCGCTCAAGCGCCTCAAAAATAGGATATTGACTATATAAATCTTCCATATCTTTTTGCAATGCCAGCTGATCGCTTTCAGAAATTTCTAAATTACCCATTGAAAACCCTAATTCCTGCGGATCAATTTTGTACCAGACATTCTGGAACTGAGAAATATCAACGCCAAACATAGAAGCATAAGTGGTAAAAATAAAAGGAATGGTGTCTACATTGAAGTAAAAAACATCCCCAATGCTGCGCATTTGCATGCCAAACAAAAGTCCGGCTGGAAAATCGCTTACAGAAAGGTTGAAATCCGCATCTACCTGCGACTTAGGATTATCTTTGTCCCTGTTATCAGAATCCATCTTAATTGTTGCTTTAATAGCGGAAACATCTTCTGATTCTCCAAAATCTAAATTAACTATCGCTTCAGAATGCAGAGTATTAAGGTCTATCATATTGGCCATAGCTTCTTTAAAAACTTTATTAGGATTAGGAGAAAACGGATTCCACAAAGGATCCCAAAGCTTAGTGGCTAAAGCTATGGCAAAGCCAACAAAAATTATAAAAAAAGCGGCTATTACAGCTATTATTATCTTCTTTTTGCCGCTCTTTCTAGGTTCTACAACCTGAAAACCGCTGCTCGGCTGAGGAGGAGCCGAATAGTCGTTTTGATTTAAAAAATCATCAGACATAATAAAATTTTAATTATTTAATGATTTTAACCTTGAATTGGTTGGGGGTCAAAGTAACCTTATCCCCTTTTCTAATTTTATCCCTTAAAAGGGCTTCAGCTAAAGGGTTTTCAACTTTGTCCTGAATAGTTCTTTTCAAATTTCTAGCACCAAATTTAATATCATAACCTAAATCCACTATCCGCTCTTTTAATTCTTTAGTAACAACAAACTCAATATTTTTTTTCTCCATCCCTTTGACAATTTTTGAAAGCATCAAGCCGCAGATATCCAAAAGATTCTCTTTAGTTAGGGGTTTAAAAAGCACTACTGCGTCAAAGCGGTTAATAAACTCCGGCCTAAAGATTCCCTGGTCAAAAAAATAGTCTAAAATCCTTTCTTTAGTTAATGCTAAATCTTCGCCCCTCTCCAGAGCTTTCAAAATTATCTTATAGCCAGCATTAGAAGTGGCAATGACAATGGTATTGGAAAAATCCACCTTTCTGCCAAGGCCATCAGTAATATGCCCCTCGTCTAAAACCTGCAAAAAGAGATTTAAAATATTGGGATGAGTTTTTTCAATCTCATCAAGCAATACCAAAGAAAAAGGATTTTCCCTGACTGGGGTGGTTAAAAGGCCCTCTTTGCCAGAAGATCCGATTAACCTCGGAATATCCGCCTGCGACTGAAACTCAGACATATCAAGGCGAATCATTTTTTCTTCAGCCCCAAAATATATTTCAGCCAAGGCCTTAGAGGTTTCGGTCTTACCTACGCCAGTTGGCCCAAGAAAGAGAAATCCGCCTATTAACCCTCTCTTGTCCTGAAGTTTTGCCCGAGCTCTCCTTAGAGCAGTAGACACTTCAAAAACTGCTTCAGCTTGATTGATTATCCTTTTGTGAATTAAATCTTCTAATTCTAAAAGTATCTGCTTTTCCCTTTTTTCTACCTTACCGACCGGCACTTCTGTTTTTTGAGCAATCAATTTATGAACATGCTTTGGCAAAAGCCACTCATCTTTGGTTGTAGAAAGATAAACCATTGATTCTTCCAACGCTTCAACTGCTTTTTTGGGAAAAGGAACATTAGCAATAAAACGCTCACAAAGTTCTACTATTTGTTCTAGGGCGGGATAGCTAATATGTCTTCCATATTTTCTTTCTAAGCTAGGCGCCTCTCTCTGCAGCATTCTCAAAGTTTGCTTAACTGTGGGCTCTTTTACTTCAACTTTTGAAAAAAGATTTAAAATAGAAGGGTTTTCTTCAATTCTCTTGTGAAGCCCGGTATAACTGGCAGTGGCAATAACGGGAAATTGAGGTAACTCCAAATAAGGAGCAATCAAGCCAGTGATATCTATCGTACCCGGACTGCTCTCCCTTAAAACAAAGTTATGAAAATCCTTGATTATCAAGATAACATTACCAGCTTGCTTGACTTCTTTAAATATCTTTTCTATTTTTTCCTCCACCTCTTCTACTCCCTTCAATCGAGCTAGCATCTGGGGCAAATTAAGTTCTATCACTCTCTTAAAATTAACCTGAGGCGAGCTTAAGCCCTGAGAGCTTTTGATAGCAATCGCCTTTAAAATATTATCTATACCTACGCCTGGTTCGCCTATTAAAAGCACATTATTAATATTGGGACTAGAAAGCACTCTTTCTGTTTGCTCAATTTCGCTCTTATAGCCAATAATTTCTCTAATACTCATCAAAGCCGCTGCTTTGTGAAGCTCTTTTGAATATTGATCTAAAGTTAAGGTATAACCAGCTGCCCAACCGCTACCCAAAGTTGCCTTTCTGGACAAATTTTCATAATCCCAAAATCGTTTCTCTTTTCTCTTTTTTTCCTCTTCAATCTCCCACCATAAAACCATATTCTCCACATCCTCGGGCCTTAGGTCGGCCTCCAATAAAAATCCGGCCATTACTGGCTCTCTTTTTATTAAGCCAACTAACATATCTCCTTTTTCAATTCTTTTATGCTTTTTCTCTTTGGCAAGTTCAAGCGCCTCCAAAACCGCTTCCTGAAAATTCTTTGAATAAATCCCCTCGCTCAAATTATCATTAAAATGCTTGGGCAAAAAATATTCCTCCATTTTTTTCTTAATTGCGTCAATATCTAAAAGCAAACGCTTTAAAATAAAGTTTAGCTCTTTGTTTTCTTCAAGCAAAAAATACAAAAATGCAGTAGGGGCTATGGGAAAAATATTTCTACGCTTACAAAAATAAATAGCCCTAGTTAATGCTTTGGCTGTATCAAAGTCCAAAAACTCAGCTAAGTTCGCCATTTCGTTTAACTTAGGCAAGGGAGGATTCTTAAGGCGGCAATTGAAAAAAGCCTCAAATAAAAACAAAGCCGCCGAAAAAGCAGTGAGAATCATAGCAAAACCCAAACTTATCTCTTCCCCTCCTTCGCTTACAAAAAGCAGACTGTTCAACACCGAAATTATTGCAAAAAAGAGGCCCAAAACCAAAAAAATAATTTTAAAAATCCTAACCAAGAGAAAAAACAAACCCTTTTCTATCTTTACAGCCCGGAAGATAGCTGTTTTCTGCAAATTAAAATTAAACATTAAAATAATAAGTTAATGCCATAAATCACTAAAAAGATAAGCCACAAAGGAAGAAAAAACCAAACTAAAAAACTTAGGAGGCCGATAATCAAAACCAAAATTTCCGCTGCAAGACCAAAAAATATTAAAACCGTACGCAAGCAAGCGCCAATAGTCCTAGAAAAACCATTAGAAATAATGGTTTCGGCATAACGTGAAAAGCTAAAACCCCGGCCGTACGACCAGGTAATCCCGTGCCAAGGAGAAAAAAACGATCTCAAAAGAATAGGTAAAGAAAAAAAGTGTAAAAAAAAGCGCAGGTAATTTTTCCAGCCCCTTAAAAAGCCCTTAGGCACCTCAAAAAACTGCCAAACTAAATATTGAACAAACAAACTCTGGCTCATTATGCTATTATAGCACAATATAAAAGCTAAAAAAATAGTTAAATTATTATGTGGATAACTTTTATTTGACAAAAATTTCTCCTGCCCCGCTCTAAAATACTTCTCAGAACGAATGATTCTAAGAGAGATAATTTTATGCGGAGGAAAAAATTTCCATTTTGTCCCCTTCTCCTTTGAACAAATGCCTGTTTTAACAAATGCAACTTTTTTAAATAAACCAGCATAAAGTTTTAACCGCTCTTGACTTGCCGGAAAAATAACCTAATATAGAATTGTTAACAAAAATTGCATAAAGGAGGAAAGAATGGCAGAAGAAACAATCTTCTTGGAATTCATGGGGGCAAAAAAAGATTCAATCAACGGTAAGGCTGTAACTATAAGTTGCCTAACAAGAAACGGAAGGGAGGAGATAAGGCGCATTATCCAAACGCTGGGACTGAAGCTTAGGACTTCAGGCAATACTCTTATTGTTTATCCGAATGATAAAAATCGGTTCAGAATTGAAATGCCTTTAAACGGCCAGGGCAAAAAAGATTGCCAAAACAATCTCACAAGGCTGGCCGAAGCATTAGAAGAAGAAACGTATATAGTTAGATTAGTCACAAAAAAAGCTCCAGCAACTTTCAAGGCCCCCAAAAGAAAACGAGGAAGAAAATATAGAAACACACACGGACAATTCCGATAGCTCATAGTTCATTCAGCTCCTTAAAATAAAAAATAAAAATAACAAAAAGCCGCTAGAGCTATGCTCGGCGGCTTATCTTTTTGTGGGCGCGTGTGGATTTGAACCACAGACCTCACGGATGTGAACCGTGCGCTCTAACCAACTGAGCTACGCGCCCCAAAATTACTCTTAATATACTTCTTAATAGTTTTAATTTTAATACTTTGCCTTTAACAAGTAAAGCTGTTAAAATAGAATAATATGCAAGTATTTGATTATCATCTCAATCCCAAACTAAAAAGGGATGTTAACTTCCAAAGCTTCTACTTTCAGCCAGAAGACCAGGAACAAGAAAAACTGGGCAGTTTAATTATCGTCGGCGAACTAAATAATTTTCTTTCCAAAGACAAGAAGCTCCTAGACCAATTAGCAAATAAGATAAAAAAAGAATTCTACTCCAATACTAAACAAGAATCCAAAGAAGCCCTAAACAACGCTTTAGGAGAAGCCAACGTTTACCTTAAAAGCATCGCTGAGCAAGACAGCCAACGCTGGCTGGGCAATCTTCATCTAGCTATTGTTAATATCAAGGACTATAATATTCATTTCTCGAAATCAGGCAATATAAAAATGCTTCTCTTAAGGGGGCGCGAATATATAGATATTGCTGATAATTTAGAATCTCAACATAGTGACGCTAAAAAATATTTTTCCAGCGTCGCTTCAGGAAACCTAGTTCCTGATGACAAGGTCATTATTATCACCCAATATCTTACAAAATTTTTTGAGACCTATTTAGCCAATCACCTGCTTAACTTAGAATCCTTTACTAATAAAAAAATAGATAAATTCATCAGAGACAAAAAAGAAGAAATGAAAGAATTCTGCGGTGTGCTTCTTATAGTGTTAGTTAACAAAGAAAATATAAAAAAACACCTTTTAAGATACTTCCTTCCGAGAACAAAAACCAAAAAAAAGATAACCCTGATATTGCTTTTTATCCTTTTGCTTTTATTCTGCTATTTAATCTACAGATAAAGCAAAAAAGAGCCGCATGGGCTCTTTTTTGCTTTTGTTGTAAGTTATCTTAACTCCACTGTGGCGCCTGCAGCTTCAAATTTCTTTTTAAGCTCTTCGGCCTCTTCTTTCTTAGCTTTCTCTTTAACAACCTGCTCTTCATTAGCCGCAGCATCGACTATATCCTTGGCATCTTTCAGGCCTTTGCCAGTAGCGTCTCTAACTGCCTTAATAACATCAATCTTTTTATCGCCTACTGCTTTTAGAATAATATCATATTCTGACTTTTCTTCTGCGCCCCCTTCGGCGCCTTGACCAGCAGCTGCTGGAGCAGCGGCTGCAACGGGAGCCTGAGCTGAAACCCCAAACTTCTTTTCTAAAACCTTAACTAATTCAGCCAAGTCAACAACTTTTAAATTCTCAATCTCTTTAACAATCTTTTCAAACTTTTTGGGAACCTCTACTTCTTCGGTTTCTAATTTTTCTTCTTTTTCTTCTTTCTTGCCTCCATTTTCCTTGCTTTCTTCTTCCTTGGTTTCTTCTATGTTTTCTCCCTTTTCCTCCACTTTCTCTTCTTTTTTAGGAGCTTCTTCTTTTTTTTCTTCTGCCATATTTTTTAATTAATTATTTTTCTCAATAATTGCCCCAAGGGCATAAAACAGACCTTTAATACATTGTCTCTGAACATTAACAAAATTTGATATCGGCGCAGAAATAGTACCCAAAAATCTAGTATAGAGTTCTTCTCTAGAAGGAAGCTGGGCAAATTCAATTATCTGTTGTCTATCTAAAAAATCAAGGTTTTTACCTTCTCTTAAATAACCTCCTTTAATCTTTAAAGGTTCATTATCTTTAGAAAAGTTATACAAAAGCTTAGCTACTGGAGCCTGTTCATGAAAACCAAAAATCAAAGCTAGTTCATTTTCAGCTGCTTCTTCCGGAAAATCAATACCCAGCTCCTTAAAAGCTAATTTGGTTAGGGTTTTTTTAGCCACCATCATATTAGCTCCAATTTTCTTTAAGCTCCTTCTAAGCTCGCTTGTAGTTTCTACATCTAAACCCAAAAAATTAACAAAAAGCAGGATATTCTGTTTTTCTAAAGAATCTTTAATATCCCTAATGACTTCTTTCTTTTGTTCTTTTGTTAAAGGCATAAAAAAATCTGCGCAAACGCAGACAATAAAAATTTAAAAATTTTTGCTAATCTCGGCAGGATTTACTTGTCCCCTTAAGTTTTGCTTCGTAAAACTCAGAAGGACCAACCTGCTGTCTGCGATTTGCTATTAACAGTATAACGCTTTAGAAAAACTTGTCAACCCTTCAATCAATATTTGCAACGAGGCCCGTCCTCGTTGTGGAAAACTGCAACGAGGACGGGCCTCGTTGCGAACCTCGTTGCGAACCTCGTTGCAAAACCTTATTGTAAAATTTCTGTTATCCTTTTGTTATCCTTTTAACGCTTGGACTATTGCCTCGCCAAATTCTTGAGCCGCAGCCGGGCCGTTAGCAGTAATAATCCTGCCCTCTTGAACAAGCGATTTATCTTGATATTCTGCCCCGTTTTCCTTCAAAATCTGGATTGGCTTCCTATCCATCACATTTGACCAAACAGTGGCTTTTTTACCCTCCAAAACTCCTGCTCTTGCCAAGATTGCTGGAGCAATGCAAATAGCTGCCAAAAGTTTATTTTGAGCCACCGCATCGCGGGCAATCTGCCAAACCTGTTTATCGTCAATATATTTATAAGCTCCAGGGCCGCCGGAAAAAACCACTGCATCAAATTGAGAAATATCAAACTCCTCAAACCTCATATCAACTTGCGCTTCCCCTCCGCTTCCGCCAACCGCTGTTCCCTTCTCTGTACTAACTGTCTTTACTTCAAACCCTGCCTTTAAAAAAATATCTTTAGGAATAAAATATTCCTCGTCCCTGAAATTTTTAAAAGCAATTATGAAAGCTATTTTTTTCATATTATTTTAAATATTTAAGTTTTGCTATATTGTGTTCCTGCAAAGTCCTGCTAAAAATAGTCTCTCCTTCTGGGGCGGACAAATAATACCAATAGGGACTTTCTTGAGGATAAACCGCCGCTTCTATGCTTTCCAAAGAGGGATTGCAGATAGGACCAACGGGCAAACCGGCGTATTTATAGGTATTATAGGGTGAATCAATCTGAGTTTCTTCAATAGAAATCTTTGTTGTTTTTTTACCAGTAATATAAGCAATAGTAGCACAGGACTGAAGCGGCATTCCGACCTTAACTCTTTTCCACAAAATACCAGAGACTATTTTTTTATCTTCAAAAGTTCGCACTTCTTTTTCAATAATAGAGGCCATAATTACTGTCTCAGACAAGGTCTTCCCCCGCCCTTCTATCTCAGTCCTTAAACTTTCATCAACTTTTTTATTAAAATTAGTCCTCATCAAAGAAATTAAGTCAGAGGCAGACATCGTGCTGGTTATATAATAGGTATCAGGAAACAAATAACCCTCGCTGCCCTCAGCCGCTTTTAGAAATTCATCTTTTGAGCAAATGTTTAAATCATCAAGATATTGGGCGATATCTTTTATTCGCCAACCTTCAATAATAGTAATCTTTAAACCTTCTGAATCGCCCCTAATGAGCTTATCAGCGATCTCTTTGATACTCATAGAGCTAGAAAGCAGATAGTCTCCTGCTTTAAGTTTAGACTCTTCTCCTCTTAAATAAACATAAATGTTAAAAAAAACATCTCCTCTAATAAAGCCCTCTATTTCTAATTTAGAAGCTATTTTTTGCAACCCCTCTCCGGGCTCTATCCTAAAAGTTCTTTCTTGGGCATTAGAAGAAAGCGGAACATACAACTGGAAATAGAATAAAAAAACCACAATAATAACAAAGAAAACGAGAATTAAGATAGCTTTTTTCATCATTGTTCTTTTTGGCTAACTAAGGGAACAAAAGCAAAACCTGGATAACATTTTTTTAAAAAATCATCTTTACTAATTTTATCAAAAACGCAGATTGAATTGCCAATAGGTATAACCATTCTACCGCCTATTTTCAGCTGTTCTTTTAAGGCATTTGGCACTTTTTCAGCTTCAGCAGAGCATAAAATTTTGTCATAAGGCGCTTCTTTATTATACCCCCTACTGCCGTCTCTTAAAAGTATTTTAAAATTAGAAAAAGCATATTTAGAAACATTATTTTCGCCAAAAACCTTTAATTCGGGAACAATTTCTAAACCGATTACCTTGCCTTTTTTCCCAATTAAATGTGCCAAAAGGGCCGTAGTCCAACCAGAGCCAGAACCAATATCCAAAATCCTTTCACCATTCTTGGGCTCCAACAATTCTAACATAAAAGCAACTACTAAGGGCTGAGAAATTGTCTGCTCAAAGCCAATAGGCAGGGCTTCGTTTGATTCAGCCAAAGTTTTAGAATCGTCCGGTAAAAAATCCTCTCGTTTAATTACTCGAAAGGCCTCTATTATTCGCGGACTTTTCAGCCAACCATCTTTAATCAATTGATCAATGAGAGACATACAATAGTTTTTAATTTTCAATTTTCAATTTTCAATTATCAATTTTCAAACAATTATCAATTCTTCAATTTCCAATAAACTATCACAACTAATTTTCAATTTTCAATTATCAATTTTCAATCAATTATCAATTCTTCAATTTCCAATAAACTATCACAACTAATTTTCAATTTTCA
>CAZWQR010000005.1:6503-12943 GCA_964636195.1 uncultured Candidatus Saccharibacteria bacterium | reverse complement strand
AATAAAAGCCTGCTTATTGTCTTATTTAATGATTAGATGGTTAGATAATGAGATAATTTGAGAATTTTTGTTAATTTATGAATTCCTTAATTTGATAATTGGATAATTGGTTTATTGAAAATTAAAAATTTTTATTCGTAGTTTCTAAGAGCTTCTGTGGGTTTTAGCTTAGCCGCCCGTTTGGCTGGCAGATAACCCGAAATACAGCCCACCAGAAAAGAAAACAGCAAGCCAAAAATAATCAATTGAGGAGATATATAAGCCTCTAGCATAAAAGCATTGTCTCCGCCAGCATAATGCTCTGCCAACTTAGCAATAACTAGGCCCAAAGCTACTCCCCCGGCTCCACCGATTAAACCAACAATACCTGATTCTATTAAAAATATAAAAATAATGGCCTTGTTGGTGGCGCCGATTGCTTTCATCGTTCCTATTTCTCTTGTTCTTTCTCTTACGGCTGTATACATAGCATTAGTAATGCTTAAGCCGCCAACAAAAATAGAAATTCCAGCAAAAAGGAAAACCGCTGTTTGAATGGCTCCGGTAATGCCTCCTGCAATAGAACTCATTTTTTCGGGAGTAATAACCGAAAAATCAGAAACATCTTCCCCTCTCTTTCTTTTTCGAACTTCTTCTAGCTTAGTTTTTATCTCTTCTGCCAATTGGTCAGGCAAAACGCCATCTTTAGCTTTTACCATAATAGCAAAGGCCTCTCCGCTTCTGTCTCCAGTAATTTCTTGGTAAATCGGCCAATCAAGATAAACAGAGGTATCATCAGCCTTGCTGCCGATTGATTCTAAAATTCCTGTAACAGTAAACTTTCTGCCATTAACAACCATTTCGTCGCCGGTCTGAACCCTTTTCCCAAAAAAATCTTTATCAGCCACCAGACTGCCGGCGATAAGCTCTCTTTTGCCAGAACTTGGCCAATCGCCTTCTTTCAGCTCCCAGCCCTGAAAATTAGTCAGAAAATCTTTCCCCTCATCCAAGGGCATACCGCTTACAAACACTGTTTTCTGAACATTGTTGAACCTTACAAATTCTGCTTTCTGGTCTGTTGGCAAAGCCACATCAACATCCCTTATTTCTTTAACGGCCTGAATATCTTCTTTGCTCAATTTGCCTCCACCGGCAAAAGTCATCATAGGATTATCCAAAGATCCTGGCATAACAAGAACTACATCGCCTCCTAGAGCGGCAATCTGCTTTGTAATTGAATTTTTTAAACCGCTGCTTAAAGATATTAAGGCAATAACCAAAAAAATCCCTACTACGATTCCCAAAATGGTAAGCCAGCTCCTTAAGCGCCTTGTCTTTATGTTTCTAACCGCTATTCTAAAATATTCTTTTACTTCTGCCATAAAGTTTTTACTGTTTGTGAATGGTTCTTAACAATTTGGCCATCCTTAATATTAATAACTTGCTCGCTATATTCAGCTACCATAGGATCGTGGGTTACTACTACTAGAGTACCTTTCTCTTCTCGATGAAATTTAGTAAGCATACTCATCACTTTTTGACCCGAATGAGAATCTAAATTGCCAGTGGGCTCGTCAGCAATAACCAGAGTTGGCTCATTAGCAAAAGCTCTAGCAATAGCTACTCTTTGCCTTTCTCCGCCAGACAATTCAGCAGGCAAATGGTCCATTCTTTCTTTTAAACCAACTAAAGTTAAAAGATGCTCTGCCTTAGCCCTTCTCTCTTCTTTAGAAGCACCCTGAAAAACCATAGGCAGCATAACATTTTCCAAAGCAGTTAAGTTATGCAAAAGGTTAAATTGCTGGAAAATAAAACCAATCTTCTTGCCCCTTATTTGAGCAAGCTTGCTTTCTGAAAGAGAAGCCGTGTCTTTGCCATCTAAAAAGATCTTTCCGCTAGTAGGCACATCAAGGCAACCTACCATATTTAAAAGAGTAGATTTTCCCGAACCAGAAGGCCCCATAATAGTAGCAAAAGAACCTGGCTGAATTTCCAGGTTAATGCCTCTTAGAGCAGGCACTTCAACTTTTCCCAATTGATAAACCTTCCAAACATTTTGTAACCGAATAACGGAATTCTGCTGGTCCATAATGATATTAATCAACAACCACCTGTTCTCCTAGTTGAAGACCTGAAACTACTTCATCGTTATTATCAGTACCTTTTAGTCCTATAGTAACCTCTCTCTCTTCTATCTCTCCTGCTTTGTACACTTTCACAATGTCTTTGCCATTGCTTTTATAAACAGCAGAGTCTGGAATAATTAAGACACCTTCTCTGCTATCAGTAATAATAGATACATCCGCAGTCATCCCTGGTTTTATTTTATCTGGTACATCATCAAACCCTAACTTTGTTTCATAGTAGACAACCTGATCCACCAATTTCTCGGCTGGTTCAATAAAAGTTACTACTCCTGAAAAAGTTTTATCTGGAAAAGCAACCAAATCTATCAAAACCTGATCGCCAACTTCAATCTTAACGACATCTTCTTCATAAATATCCACTTCCACGTTTAGTTTTTGGTCAGGCAGAATGGTAAAAATAGGCGTAGTGGCTGAAACTACCTCGCCTCTATGTTTGTGGACTTCTATTACTTCTCCGTCAACGGGACTTCTCAATTTAGTGTCTGACAAAAGCTGTGTTAGTCTATTAACTTCAGCTTGGGCGCTTTCAACTTTAGCTTCATAGAGTTCAACTTCCTCATCTGTCGGCCCGGCCAAAACTAAGGCAAGATTATCTTTAGCAGAATCCAAACTATCCTCGGCTTTAGAAACAGCGCTTTTAGCAGTATCAATGTTTGTTTGATTGGTAATCTTGGTTGAGCTTATGCTCTGTTCTGCGTTCACTACTTCTGAAAAAATAGTTATTACATTGCTTCTGCTAGTATCTAAAGAGGTTTTATCAGTGCTTGAGATATCGTCTCGCCAAACAGGTTTTTCACTAATATTTTTGATGGTTGATAAATAATCCTTAGCTTCTGAAAGTTCTTTCTTAAAAACAGCCAAAGTTGTATCAACATCTCCGTAAACGAGCCCTGTTTCCAGCAAATCCAAATAACTTTTCATTTCAATTAAACTATTATTCAACTCCGTGCGAGCATTTCTAACTTCAACAGAATCAATATCATTATTAATAAAATAAGTGCGCTGGATTGAATCAACAATAACATAAGCATTATAGAGAACTAAATAAGCATCATCTAAAGTATTGTAACTATCTTCATAAACAGCTGTTAGGTCTTGTTCTGCGTCTTTTTGAACGTTTTTCAAGTCCTGTTTCTCGCTTTCAAGAACGTTTTCAGCGCTAGAAACTTGAGTCTTAGCTACTTGGATTTCTTCTTTGCTAGCTCCGGCTAAAAGCTTTTTTAACTCTGCTTGAGCTAATTCAAGATTAGCTTTAGCTTGCTGAAGTTGGTAATAAGTGCCGCTGTTATCTATAGAGGCCAAAACCTCACCTTTAGCAACCTTATCTCCTGCAGAGACGCTGACATCCTCTATTCTGCCGCTGACTTTAAAACTTAAATCAATACGCTCCCCCTTTTTTACGGTACCCGTCTCTTCTACACGGCTCTGAACAGTTCCTTTTTGGACTGTAAATAATTCAAGATTATTGTTGTTGTTTCTTGAACTAATCCAAACTGTAAGCGCTAAAACTAAAAGCAGAATAACAAGCAATATGATGCCTCTTTTAGAAATTTTCAATTTCATGTTAAAGAATTAATTTTTATTCAACCTCCCCTGACAAAAACAAATATATTGTAAGATTAAAAAAACATTTCATTTGCAGGGGCGGCAGGACTCGAACCTGCAACCTATGGTTTTGGAGACCACCGCTCTGCCATTAGAGCTACGCCCCTACCTCTTTACCTCTGCTACGCGACCTCTACTACGCGCCTATCTTTTCACCTCTTTATGAATTGTGTGTTTTTTACACTTAGGACAGTACTTTTTTAATTCTAACTTAGTGCCCTCTACCGCGGCCTTATGCGATTTATGAACATTATAATTTATCTCCCTGCATTCTTCACACCTAAGTTTTACAAAATTTTTCTTTTTCTTTGCCATGTTTATCTACGAGCACAGCGAGTAGTTATGAATATGAGCACCGCGCTCAAATTTAGCTATCGCTTGTGCTGTCAATTTAATTTAATTTTTAATAATGGATTACTATTAATTTTCAATAATTGATTACTGTTGCAGTCTGCGGGCAGCGAATGGCCGCCTTCGTTGTTTCCTACAACAAACTGCTTACTAGCTACCTCTGAAGTCTGTGGGACAGGCACTATTTGTCTTCAATTATGAGCCGACGCGCGGATTTGAACCGCGGACCTTTCCCTTACCATGGGAATGCTCTACCAGCTGAGCTACATCGGCATAATTGGTGGGTGTGGTCGGAGTCGAACCGACTGGGTCGTGAGACAACGGTTTTACAGACCGCCCCCGCACCCTACGGGGCTACACACCCTCTTAATCTGTTATGCCAAACCTTCTTGCTCGCTCTAAATGCTTAGGATTCCCGAAACCTATTTGACTCGCATAATTTATTAGATTATGTCTACGCGTTAAATATAAATTATTTATGCTTATCTTTAAAGGAACATAACCTAAATCTAATAAAATATTTCTTATAGAACGTAACAATGGTAAGGAATTATTAGTAAAACTCATTGTCTTTTTGCTATATGTCCATCGCCCAACATAGTGCCTGTAAATTCAGCTAACTTATCTGAAAAATCTGGCAATAAAATCCCCCTTCTTTTATTATTAAACCCTGGTTTCAATTCTCTTCTGCTCTCTACGCCTAAACGCAACATTCTATTGAAAACTGTACTTTCCTTGATTCCTAAAATTTCAGCCACCTCTGCAATGGTCTTATTTTCTCTGACATAGAACTTTTCTAACTCTCTTCTCTCAATCTTTTCTTCGGCCTTGGTCCATTTACGAGGCATAAAAAAAACAAGCCAAAAGTCTATTCTTTTTTATAGATTAGCAAAAATAAACTTAATTTTCAATAGCTTTTTGTTTTTTTCTTCGCCATTGTTCAATCTTTTTATGGTGCCCGGAAAGCAAAACTTTTGGCACTCTCCATTTTTTGGTTTGAGAAAACAAATTATTATCTGGCTCAAAGGCTTCTGGTCTTGTATATTGAGGATACTCGCCTTGAATTTCTAAAGTTGGATTTTGAATTTTAAAATTAAAACTTTCTTCCTTAAGCGATTCCTCTTTTATTACTCCCGGCAGTAACCGTGAAACCGCATCTACCAGTACCATAGCCGGCAGTTCTCCACCTGTCAAAACATAGTTACCTATAGAAATTTCTTCATCCGCCATATATTTGGCTACTCTTTCATCTACTCCCTCATAACGTCCGCAAATTAGAATAATTTGCTTGTACCTTTTTAAGTTCTGCGCCTTTGCCTGGCTAAATTTTTTGCCTTTGGCCGAAAAAAGAATAATTCTTCTTTGCCTTTTTATAAGCTTTTTGTCAATAATATCAACAACCGACCGATGGATAACATCTACCTTCATAATCATACCCGCTCCTCCGCCATAAGGCCTATCGTCCACCGTCTTATGACTATCTTTGGCATAATCCCTTAAATTATGAAGATTAATCTTAATCAAACCTTCATCTTGGGCCCGTTTCAAAATGCTCTCTTGAAAATAAGAGGCAAACATTTGGGGAAAAATTGTGATAATGTCAAACTGAATCATTTTCTTAACCAAAAAGCCGCACTAAGACAATCTTAGCACGACTTTCTGTTTTTTAAAACCTAAAGGATTTAAAGTTTTAAGTCCTCGAGTTTCCCTTCGGTATCTTTATCTTGAGTTTCTGCGGCTTTAGGACTAACAGTAGAACCCTCTGGCTCCTCAATCTTTAGGTTAACGCGAGCGTGATTCTTCAAACCAATGATTCGAAGCAATGTTCTAATGGCTCTGACAGTTGAACCCTGTCTGCCAATAATCTGACCCATATCATCTTTGTGAACATTTAAGGTCAGCAAAACGCCCATTTCGTCAACCTTTCTTTCAATCTTAACATCTTCGGGGTGGTCAACTAAGGTTTTAACCACATACTCAAGAAAATCCTTCTCAGTACTGTTTTCTGCCATAATCTTTAGAAATTATTTTTTCTGCGACCTTTCAACGCATGACTACCAATACAGAAAATCGGTAATCTAATTTTATTCTAACTATTAAAAATTACTTGTCAAGCAAGAGTATTTATTTTTTTTCTTCTGCTTCCTCTTTTTTATTTTCTTGCCTATCCTCTGTTTTGTTATCTTCAACATTTTCTTCCTCTGGCGTCGTAGGTTCGGTCTTTTCCTTTTTGGGCTTTTTCTCTTCTGTCTTGGGGTTTTCTGTCTTGCTTTCCTCCTGTTTGGGCTCCTGAGCTGTTTCTTCCTCTTCCTTTGCCTCTTCCTTTGCCTCTTCCTTTGCCTCTTCCTTTGCCTCTTC
>CAZWQR010000005.1:0-6403 GCA_964636195.1 uncultured Candidatus Saccharibacteria bacterium | reverse complement strand
TTCCTTTGCCTCTTCCTTTGCCTCTTCCTTTGCCTCTTCCTTTGCCTCTTCCTTTGCCTCTTCCTTTTGTTTAGTTGAATGGACAGCTATTTTTTTACCTTTTATTATCCCTTCGCTCACTAGCAAATTATGAATTACATCTGATAGCTGAGCACCTTTAGAAAGCCAATATTCAACCCTTTCTGTTTTCAAACCCTTTTCTTTAGTTATGGGATTATAAAAACCGAGCTGTTCAATAAATTTACCACTCTTTGGACCCCTTCGGCTATCAACCACTATTATTTTATAAGAAGGTTGATGTTTCCTGCCTATTCTTAATAACCTAATTTTTAACATATTATTTAATTTTCTCTAATGCTTTTTTAGCAGCTTCCTCCTCTGCCTCTTGTTTGGAACGACCTTCGCCTTTGGCAATCATTTTATGGTTTAAAAAAACTCCGGCGATAAAACTCTTGGCATGATCAGGTCCCCATTCTTTCAAAATTTCATATCTAGGGGTAATTTTTTCTTTTTCTTGTGCTATTTCTTGAAACTTACTCTTGGCATCAATGAAGGCTTCTTCTTCCATAATTTGCCCTACCTTGGGCATTAGGTGCTTCAAAACAAAATTATGACAAATTTTGTATCCTTGGTCAAGATAAAGAGCCCCGATAAATGCCTCCATAGTATCAGCTAGAATTTCTTGCCGGGCCTTGCCCTTTTCCCTTCTTTCTCCTCTAGACAATAAAAGAAAATCAGAAAACTCAAGTTCTTTTGCCAGCTTATAAAGCATCTTACTGTTGACTAAGGCCGCTCTTAAGCTGGTCAAAAAACCCTCTTCTTGTTCAAAGAATCTATGAAATAATTCTTCGCTTACTATTAGCTCTAAAACAGCATCCCCTAAAAACTCCAGCCGTTCGTTGTTGCGGCCTTGGAAATCCTCATTCTCGTTAATATAAGAACGGTGGCAAAAGGCCTGAACCAGAAGATCCTTATTTTTAAATTTTATTTTTAACTTCTTCTCTAATTCGCTAAAATCTACCATTTTATTATTTTTATTTTTTCTTCTCTTCCTGCAGCTCTTTGTAAACAGTACCTAAAACGCCGTTAATAAATCTTCCAGAAGATTCACCTCCAAACATTTTTGCTAATTCTATAGCTTCATTAATAGCTACTTTTGGGGGCACTTCGTTTTCGTCGGCATAAAGAAGCTCATAAAGCCCGATTCGCAAAACATTCCTGTCTACCACATTAATCTGATTCAAAGGCCAATCAGGCGCCGCTTTTTCAATAATCTTATCAATCTTTTCTATTTCTTTTAGAACTCCTTTGGCAAGATTTCTTACGAAGTCAGTGTCCTCTAAATCAGGGCCAAATTCTTTGATGTTTCTTTCTAAAATTCCATCAAAATTCTTCTTTCGGTTCAAAAAATCCCACTCGTAAAGGGTTTGCATAGCAATGCTCCTTGATAAATGTCTGCTCCCCATGTTTTTGAATTTCTAATTTTAATTAAAACTCGAATTCTAAATTTTGAATTTTGAAACAGCAAAAGCCATAAATTGTATCGCGTATCTCGTATAAAACCAATCCGATTATTATTCTATCCTACGCGTTATACAAAAAACCCTGATTATTTCTTAGACAAATTTTCCATACTCAAGCCCTTATTCGACGCTTTCTCTGCTTCTTTTAGTTCCTTTTCCTTCTTCTTCTTCTCCTTTCTAGTAAGTTTAGCAGTAACATCAATAATCTGTTTACCATTGTAATAACCGCAGTTTTTACAAACTGTGTGCGGCATAACCGGAGTTTTACATTTTTGACAAAGCATTAAAGAAGGCTCATCTAAATGAATATGCATTCTGCGCTGATTTCGTCTAGATTTAGTTTTCCTTTGTTTTGGAACTGCCATACATATTTCTCTACGAGCGCAGCGAGTAGTTGCAAATATGAGCACCCTGCTCAAATTTTGCTATCGCTTGCTCTGCTAATTTCATTTAACTTTTATTACGGATTCCTGTTGCAGACTGCAGGCGGCAAGATAGCCGCGCTCCTTATTGTGCGAAGCAAACTGCTCTCTAGCTACCCCTACATTCTGGGGACTGGGCATAATATATAACAATATATCAAAAGAGAATTAAAAAAGCAAGAGAACTTGCAGTAAAAATGATATATTATTAATTATCAATTTTCAATTTTCAATTATCAAACAATTATCAATTCTTCAATTATCAATTACCAATCAATTTTCAATAAACCAATTATCAATGAATTTTCAATTTTCAATACACTCTTTCCACCTCTGATTTCGTATTCCGTATCTCGTATCTCGTATTTCGTATTTCGTATTCTTGGGCTTGTGCTTACCCCGGGTAAGCACAACAAAATTCTCAATTATCAAATTAAGCAATTAACAAATTAACAAAAATTCTCAAATCATTTAATCATCTAATCATCAGACAAGACAATGGCAGGCTTTTATTTGAAAATTGAAAATTGAAAATTGAAAATTACAAAATCACTCCTCTATCCAGTCAGGCATAGGCAGACTAATGTCAAGGGTTCCTTTACCCGTACACTGATAGCCGCTGGAATCTCTTATGGTCAACTCAACAAGTTGATCTTCGCCAGTGCTAAAGGTTGTAGTGGCAACTGCGCCAATAGCAGTAGCTGGAGTGCCATTCTCAAAATCCCACGATATTAAAATTTTACTTGCACCGCCATAAACTTCGCTTTGGTCCGTAAAGGTTACTAATTCACCAGCGCTAGGATCAGCTGGTTCATAATCAAAACAAACCCAAGGATAAGCATGAAGCGGCGTGGAAGTACTTATCTGATTTGACCAATCAGACCAATTACCTTCTGTGTCTTTAGTTTTTACCTGGAAATAATAAGTATCATTGTATCCAATTTCCAAATTAGAAAGAATAGGGCTGGGCACAACATCAAGTTTGGTACTCCCTCTATCTCCTGGAATAACTGTTTGCGTCCTGGTTGCCACTGCCTCTATGGTGCCAGGATTTGTAGAAATCCCTAAAGCATACTGCTCTTGGTTATAACCGCCATCGTTTTCATAAAGCCAAGAAAGACTAATATTGCCTCTTTCTTTCTGTCCTACGCAAGTTTCTGCAACAGAACAGTAAGTTTCTGAATCTTTTTGCAAATCGCTAGCAACTGGAGGAATAACAAAACTATAGCTAGTTTCTACGTGATAATCAAAAGGAACTTGGTCCAAATTCTCATGGTTAAAGCTAATCCAGCCCACTACATCTCCTCCCCAAGCCCAACCGTGGAATTCGCCGGTATTGGCATCAACATACACGCCATAATCTGCGCCCGAATCAGCTGGATCTTTTCTAAATTTAATCCAGCCATCCCAGCCACCTCGTTCACCATTCGGCTTTAAGGTTCCGCTACATCCTGACTGAAAAACATTGCAAGCCCTTGCCCATCCTGACATTTCTCCTTGATCATTAATTTGAACAGAATAGTTGGGTTGCCCAGGATATGGTCCCGAAGAATTAAAATCTATGTAGCCCATATGTTCTGAATAAGCATAACCAATAAGCTCGTGCGTAGAAGTAGAAATATCTACTCCGTAATCCAGTGACCAAGTGGTTGAATTATCTCCTCCACAAAAACCACTATCGATGTAGTGATTGTTATCCTGATCACAATTTTTACAGCTAAAACTCAGCCAGCCCAAACCTAATTTCTCTCCCTCACTTGCTTGTGGCGCTCCTGCCCACGTCCAACCCCAGACATTGTGTTGGTCAGAAAGACAGGGCTCAGACCTAGTAGTGAAAAAATCAGACCCACTTGACCAATCACCCCAATCATTTCCATCATCATATTTCATTCGCCAATAATATTGCGTAGCCCAGCTCAATGCTT
The DNA here is from genome assembly GCA_964636195.1 of uncultured Candidatus Saccharibacteria bacterium. Lineage (GTDB taxonomy): Bacteria > Patescibacteriota > Minisyncoccia > Minisyncoccales > PEYH01 > CAZWQR01. The sequence continues at coordinate 2,533 of CAZWQR010000005.1, read as the reverse complement.
GAGCGTTACCATCTTCATTATAAATAATATTTGGACCCCGCTCTCCGACACCAAGAGACAACCCCTCTTTAGTATAATCCCAAAGAATATTACTAAAATCGCTGGTATTAGAAATCTGAACTCTCAAGGCAGTAGCTGTATCAGAATCATTAATATCTTCATAAATCGAAGAAAAATAAGGCGTCAAGGTTGGAATTTGGGTAGGATTTGTCTCTCCATAACACAATGTTCCAGTTGGACTAATAGGCGCATACCAAACCAAAAGCTCAACATAATCAACATTAAGAGAATTATGCCTCCCCTTGCCCTCTGTTTTTGCGAAGACAAAACAAAACATTAAAACTCCAGTAAATATTATGATAATTCCAGCGCTAACCAAAAATCCTAACCTTTTGTTCTTAAAATTTTTCATCACTCTATTCTTCATAACTTCTAAAAATATTGGCTATATGATCATGTATTTCAAAACAAATCTCCTTCTCTCTTGAATTTAATAATTGACAATTTTCTCGAGGTCCGAGGAGAACGTCTAAAAAATCAGAACTCTGTTTTTTGTTACGAAACATAGCCAAACATATGGTTTTGGCTGTATCATCTTTTAATTGTTGGCAGCCATCTACTCCACCTTGTGCCTTAATAAAAAATCCTGCCTGAGAAAATAGTCCGCATATTCTCTTAGATTCTACATCTTCTATTCCCTCACAGAAATACTTCTCTACGTCATGTTCATATTCACCTGTTTTAGGGTTAAAGATTGAATAAGTTATTTGTTCCTCATCCCTCTGTTCCTCAACCTTTTTTTGCTCAGTTGAAATCTTTTCCCTGTTTTCAATAGTTTCTTCTGTTCTAATTTTTTTAGAAAAAAAGTGATTATCTTGCAATAGAAAAAATATGAACAATAACAAAAGTATAGAAACAAAAGTTATAATAATCTTTTTTGAGAAATTCATAACGATTAAGTCTTAAGTATTACCTACACTGTTGATATCTCATATAAGCACCTGGTGGTATGCCATTTGTCGGGTACCAATCAACAAGCTCTATGCAATGGTCTAAAAAGTAACCATAATGCCCACAATTAGGGATATGAGCCATCCATTCCGGCATGGGGATGTGATAGCTTATAGTCATAACATATATCCAACAAGGTTGTCCTGGAGTAAAATGACCTGGTTCAGAATAAGCTGTCCAACGCAATTCAGCCCACGAAGCATTATAACCATTCGAATCTGGAGGAAATGTCTGATACCCATCACAATTCCAATCAAACCACCACAAGTCGCTCGGAGAAAAAAATGATGTCTGGCCTGGATGAATGCGGGCATCGGAATCATTACAATCACCAGCAAAAGGAGTTGTTTTAAGGCAAGTCCCTGGACCTGGACCATTACCACCATATCCATCACCATCATTATCCTGACCGCATATACCTGAACAACAAGCATAATCATCAGGACAGCTGCTGGCATCTGCCATACAGCAATCTGAGTCATGCCAATCTGTGTTTCCATCACAATCATTATCTATACCATCGTCACAATTACCCATTCCATTTGCTTCTGATACGTCATAATCTCCACAATCGCAATTACAAGCAATGCTATCCCCATCCAAATTATCTGACTGACTACAATCAATATTGCCTCCAAATTCTAAACAACTATCGCCATCATACTCGCCACAAAATTCTGAAAAATGAGAATCTTTACATTGAGTTTCACCAAGAGAACATTCTTTGGCACAAGACTGGCTGGATGCCAGAACATAAACCTTGTGGTTGGCGTCTATAAAGTCAGAGACATCTGATGAGATAGTGGATGAAAGAATGTCGTCAATAGTATCGTGAAAATCTTTACTGTCTAAATTGACCCATTGAGAGTTGACATTGTCCCATATTTTAAGATAAGTTGTGTAACCAGAACCCTTTTCGCCATACCCCTCTAAATTAATTTTCAATCGATAAACATCCGCCGAGCTCTCTAAAGTAAACGCATACACTTGGCTATCATATTCTCCTTCAGATGTGGCCATATCAGTTGACCATCTTAAGTCATTGCTTGACTTTAATTTGTCATAATTTCCTGCTTGGGCTTCTAATAATCCTGGATCTTGAGGGCTTATCGGCTCTGCCCCCCCCTTCTGGTAAGCCTTGTTTTCTACTATGTTCAGAAAATTATAAATAGAGGATCCTTCCTCAGGAGTGCTTAACACAGTTTTTGTATATAAAAATCCGAAAACAGCTATTAACAAAATAGACAAAGTTATGAACAAAAGAAATTTCATTTTGTCTTTAAAAAACATAAAGACAATTATTATTGATTTGATTAATGTATTTTACCACAAATGCAAAATTAAAAACAAAAACTTTTCCACAGGCAATAAACTCGGGGAAAAGTCCAACTTCCTCCGAACTTTTTTCCGAGCTCTTCCCTGAGTTTTTGCCGTTACCGTCTTTTTTTTAGCGCTATCCAGCAAGGGATTTCCGAAAATTTATAAGTTGTTAATAAAGAACTGATTGCAAGAGAAAGAATAA
>CAZWQR010000004.1:25297-41000 GCA_964636195.1 uncultured Candidatus Saccharibacteria bacterium | reverse complement strand
TTTTTTTATTGTAGCATACATATTTCATAAAAAACAAAAAAAACGCCGTGTAATGCGGCGGTGGCAAAAGGATAAAAAAAGCCCAAGCTGCGTGAGCGTGGGCTTGATGGTTCGCTTAATGAATAAAATCTTTCCTGCTGACTTTCCTGCTGACGAGAATGCGATCAGGCGCAACAGTAACAAAGATTTGAGAGTATTGAGTCGAATCTTCTTCTTGGCGTTTTCCCAAAATGAATATCTGGTAAACCGACAAGGTTGGAATCATGGGAATCACATACAATTGAGGTTTACGTGGAGATATCCTCTGTATGTTTTGAATCTTGCAGTATTCCGATAGAAGTTTAGAAACTCTATCTGCAAGCTGTTTCTTTTCTGGGCCATTTTTTACCGGATGAGCTAAACTAAGGTGAAAATTTTCATCGTAGAAGCTTCCGGCTATTGTCAAAAATACCTCCAAAATTGTTTTTGAAAGAGAAGAGCGACGAGAGGTAGATGCGGCAATCACAACATCGCCAAGGCACTTGCGCATAAATGTTTCCAAGGACTTGCTCTTGGGGGGAGCAAGCTTTGCTATTTCTTTTTGGAGAAAATCCTTAATATCTTCTGCTTCCTCCGACGTTAAGCCAGAAAAGCTTAATGCAATATTTTTAAGCTCCTCAAGGGAAACAAGCATCTCTTTTTCTTTCTCTGGAAACTTTATCAGAGGTTCAAATAACAGAAACGTTTTTTCGAAAAAGTCAAGATCGTTGCGCATCTCCAGCAAACTCTCAAGGGTTTTAAGCACCATTTTTTGAATATCATTTGGTTTTCCCTTGAGCTTGCGCTCAATTTCTTCGGTTAAATCTACCTGTTTGGTTAAATCCATCTTTTCCTCCTCTTGTAAGATAATGAACTGCTCAAACACTACTATAATTTTTATAAATTGTCAATAGTTCAGTTGGCGATAAAAAATTGCCTCACATCTATAAAAATTAAGAGTTGCTTTTTGATTTTTCTATAATTCTCAGTCAAATATTAGCAAATCTAATAAGATGTTTTCCTTTGCTAAGAATGTTTGACTTTGGCGGGATGGAATTGAAAATTTTTACATCTGGTAGGGAGTTAGGATCTGAAAACAAAGAACAAGCCCATTGGGCTGTTTTTTTTGCGTCTCTAATTTCAGTATTCAATATAAAAAAAGAGGGCGCATCATTCGTGAGAATAATGCGCCCGTGATTGGTTTTTAGAACGAGGGGGACGGTTCTTGTTCTGCCCAATTTCTCCTCAAGTGGAGAGATGGACAATTACCCATAGCGGGGATTCCCAAGTCTATCTTAGGAACACTTTAATTATAGCAAAAAATAATTATATCGTTAAGTTCAATTACGGTATGCTGCGGCAGGATTGTTGAAAATTGATACTTGATAATTGATTGATAATTGAAAATTGATAATTGAAAATTAAAAATTAATTTTTTTCGCAGTTTGTTGAACCTAACCGAGCAACCTTATTGCAATTCCAATGATGGCAGCAACAAGACCAATTACCAAGAATCTCATAGTTATCTTGTAGTGGGGCCAGCCCTTAGCTTCAAAATGATAATGAATAGGCGTAGCAAGAAAGATTTTTTTCTTGAGGAATTTTTTGGACAATAGCTGTACAATTACCGAACCTGCTTCGGCCACTAAAAGAATGCCTATTATAGGAAGCACTAAGACAGAGTCTGTGAGAAAAGCAACCACAGTTAAGGCAGTACAAAGTCCCATAGTACCCGATTCTCCCATATAGAAACGGGCTGGAGGAATATTAAACCACAAGAAAGCCAGAATTGTGCCAGCCAAAACAGAGCAAAAGGCGGCTAAGTCAATTTGGCCCCTGAACAAAGCAATAATTCCAAAAGCGCTGAAAATAGTGGCAAAGGCGCCACCAGCCAAACCATCAAGTCCATCGATCACTCCCCCAGCATAGACAGCCAACATAACAATGATAAAAACGGGTATATACCAGATGCCAAGCGAAATGGAGCCATTGCCCGGAATATGAAGAGTGGTCCAGCCCAGCTTGGCGTAAAACCACCAACCGCCTATTAAACCGATTAAAAAAACAGAAGTTAATCGGTATCTTAAGCTTAGGCCTCCGCCTACATATTTTCCCCTTCCCCTAACTTGCAGAACATCATCTAAAAGTCCCACTAAAGAGGCTGATATCATAGCAAACAAAGGAAGCCAGGTTTGGGAGCGGCTTAAAAAGTTTAATTTATCTAAAATGGTGCCGTCTAGCTCGCTTAAAAAAAAGAAAATCGTTGCTAGAATAGGAGGAATGGTCCAAATCAAAAGGCCTCCAAGGCGCGGCACTTTTGTTTCTTTGTTGGAGTGGAATTTTTTAAAGACAGGCATTTCTCTGCCGTCAATGGTTCTTTCTCTAGAGCTTTTTTTCCAGAGCTTATGTTTATAGAGGAAGTTAGTTAAAAAAGGCGTGGCTAAAACGGCCGTTATAAAAGCAATAGCCCCCAAAGCCAAAATTTTGATAACACTAAAAGTGGTTTGGGCGTTTTTTAAATATTCTGTTAAGCCCTCTACCATACAAAAGCTTTATTTAGCCAGTTAATTATTTTTTTCATTTCCGAAAAACGGTTGTTAGAACCTAGGATAACGTTTACCAAATACCCTTTATTTTTGGGTTGTGGAAGAATCACCATAAAACATTCTTTGGCATTAGGGGTTTGGCCGGTTTTGCCGCCAATCATATCTGGAAATTCTTTTAGAATTTTGTTGGTGGTATAGGCCTCATGGTGAAAAGCTCCATTTGACATATTAATTTTGTATGATTTTTCCCTGGTTATTTCGAAGAGTTTGGCAATTTGGGGGTTATCTCTGGATTCTTCTAAAATTTCTGAAACTAATTGAGCTATATCTTGGGCAGTAGAATAATTATAAGGCTCGTTTTCATAGTCAGGGTCAAGCCCTACTGGGTCAATATAATAGCTATGTTTAAGCCCCATTCTTTCTGCTTCGCGGTTCATTTCAGCAACAAATTTCTCTTCGCCCATAATCTCAGAAATAGCCACAGCGGCATCATTACTAGATTCAATGAGCATTGAGTGCAAAAGTTCTTCTACTGTAAAAGTTTCTCCTATTCTAAAATAGCCCGTAGGTTCTTCGGTAGCTACAATTTTGGGAGTAATTACTATAGTATCATCTAATTGGTAGTTTTTAAGAGCCACATAGGCAGTCATTATCTTGGTTAAACTGGCGATCGGAAGTATCCTTTGAGGGTTTTTCTCAAAAACAATTTTTTTTGTTCCATTCACTGCTAGGGTTATTGCTGATCTGGCATCTACATCTTCCAAGTCCCCCACTTCCCACTTTCGGAAGGGCTTTAAAAAAGAATAGTCAATTGTTTTATCTTCCATTGCGGCAGTATAGAGGTCTTTTGTCTCTTGCCAGAAGTAATATTCTTTAAAGACCTTTCCTAAAAAAATTGCTCCTATTATTAAAAGCACTGTTAAACCAGCTGTTATGAGGACTTTTGGTTCTAAAATTCTTTTTTTATTTATCTTTAGCGTTTCCAGCTTCATCATCTTTTATTACCTTAATACCCAGCTCTCTTAGCTGATTTTGGTCTACAGAAGAAGGCGCATCCATTACTGCTGTTTTGCCAGTAGTGTTGGTTGGAAAAGCAACAGTTTCCCTTATACTTTTTTCGTTTAAAATTGTTTGCAATAATCTATCAAACCCGGCTGCGATTCCTCCGTGAGGCGGAACTCCATACTTAAAAGCCTCTAAAATATGGCCAAATTGCTCTGTTACCGCCTCTTTTTTATGGCCTAAAACCTCAAAAGTTTTTTCTAGTACCGCTGGCTCATGGGTCCTAATAGAACCGCCCATTACCTCCGCTCCGTTAAGCACCAAATCATATTGTTTGGCCTCAAAAGAAAGCAGGGTTTTTTTATCATTTTTTAATTCTTGAACGCTCATTTTTTTGAAAGTTTCAAGATCTTTGTCTTTTAAGGCGGTAAAAGGATGGTGAACAGCGTCAATGGAACCGTCTTCTAAGAGCTCAAACATAGGAAAATCTACTACCCAGCAAAAAACGAATTCTTCCGGGTTTTTTCTTAAGTCAGGGCGGTCGGTTTTATACTTTTGCATTGCTTCTTTATAGCTGATTCTTGGAAAGGGAATCTCTTTTATCTTTTTGCCAAAGATTTCTTGCATTAATTTTATCGTCATCGTCTCTACTAGATTCAAAACATCTTCTTCTGTTACAAAGCTCATTTCAATATCAAGTTGCGTGTGTTCAAATAAGCGGTCTGCCCGCAGGTCTTCATCTCTAAAAACATGAGGAAATTGAAAATAACGTTCAAAGCCGGCAATCATTAAAAGCTGTTTGTACTGCTGAGGACTTTGAGGCAGAGCATAAAATTTTCCCTTGTTCAAGCGCGAGGGAACTAAAAAATCCCTGGCTCCTTCTGGGGTTGATTTTGTTAAAACAGGGGTTTCTATTTCTATAAAGCGATTTTCGATTAGGTAGTTTCTTATAAACTGGGTTGCTTTTTGGCGGAGTAAGATATTCTTTTGGAGCCGTTCTCTCCTTAGATCAAGATAGCGGTATTGTAATCTTTTTTCTTCATTGATTTCATAGCCCTTTCCTTCAATTGGGAAAGGTAGAGTTTCAGCTTCTGAAATAATTTCTATATCTTCGGCTTCCATTTCCACAGAACCGGTAGCCAAGTTTTTGTTTATTTTATCAACCGGTCTTTTATTAATCTTGCCCTTAATTTCAACCACTGATTCTTCTTTGGCCGACTTTGCTCTCTCAATAATTTTTTCATCTAGATTAGACAAAAAAACAACCTGTAAAATACCGCTTCTATCTCTGATATCCATAAAGACCAATTTACCGTGTGAGCGGCAGGATTTTATCCAGCCAAGAATTTTTAGCTTTTGGCCGGCTTGGTTAACTGCTTCTGAAATAATAGTTCTTTTCATAAAAACTTTTTAATTAATTTCATTAATTCCGAAGGAGTGTAATCGGTTTTTAAAAGATAGTCCTTTGCCCCCATCTCTTTGGTGGTTTTTCTATATTCCTCTCCTTCAAGGTTGGTGAGCACCACAATCAAGGGTTTATCATTTTTCTTGTTTATTCTTTTTAAATAATCAAACCCGCTTTCCCTTGGGAGCAGCAAATCTAAAAGAACCAAATCTATTTTTTCTTTTTTTAATATTTTTTCGGCTTTGTCGGTGGTGCTGGCGGTAAAAACTTTAAAACCTTCATCAGCGATGCGTTGAGAATACATTTCCCTTATTAGTTTTTCGTCCTCAACAAATAGTATTTTTTTTGCCATTTTTTTATTCTAGCAGAATTAAAAAAAAAGCCAAGTTAGAGCTCTAATTTTAATTTATCACTATTAAATGTTGCATTGAACGTTGGCTAAAGATATTTTTTTTGTTAAGATAATTAAATGCAAAAGAAATATAATTTTAAAACCTCAGAGCCCAAATGGCAGAGTTTCTGGGAAAAGGAAGGTATTTTTAAGTTTAACGAGAAATCAAAAAATAAGGTTTTTTCCATAGATACTGATCCCCCTACTTTAAGCGGCAAAATGCACATCGGACATGTTTCTTCCTATACTCATGAAGACATTATTGCTCGTTACCATAGAATGAAAGGAGAAGAAGTTTTTTTTCCTTTTGGCGTTGATAATAACGGATTGCCTACTGAAAAACTGGTCGAAAAAGAAAATTCAGTAAGCTTATTTGAGGTTGGTCGGAAAAAGTTTATTGAGCTTTGCCAGAAAACTGTTGACAAGATTGTCCCTGAATTTGTCTCTGGCTGGCAGAGAATTGGCATTTCTTGTGATTTTTCCAAGGTTTACTCCACAATTAGCCCTGAAGTCCAAAAGCTAAGCCAAAAGTATTTTTTGGAATTATATAAACAAGGGAGAATCTATCAGAAAGAATCCCCTATTCTTTGGTGTCCAGAATGCCAAACTGCCATTGCTCAAGCAGAACTGGAGGACAAAGAATTAGAAACTGATTTCTGCGACATAGAGTTTGATTTAGAAGACGGAAAAAAGATTGTAATTGCCACTACTAGGCCAGAACTTTTGGCAAGCTGTGTGGCAATTTTTACCCATCCCGACGATAAGCGTTACAAAAAGCTTATTGGCAAAACAGCCATTGTTCCTCTTTTTAATCAGAAAGTTAAGATTTTAACTGATAAAAAGGCAGACCCAAAGAAAGGAACTGGCCTTGTAATGTGCTGTACTTTTGGGGATTCCACAGATGTAGAATGGTTTTTTCAACACAATTTGCCCTTAAGGGTTTCTATAAATAGAGAAGGAAAATTAAACGAGCTGGCAAATGAATTTTCAGGGCTTAAGGTTAAACAAGCCAGAGTTAAAATTATTGAAGAGCTCAAAAGGCAGAATAAGCTAAAAAAAATGAGGAGAATAACTCATACTGTAAATATACATGACCGTTGCGGCACGAGCATTGAGATTCTTCCTACCAGGCAATGGTTTGTAAAATATCTTGATTTAAAGAAAGAGTTTCTTAAAAAATCAGCAGAACTCAATTGGTATCCTAAATATATGAAAATTCGTTTGGATAATTGGATTAAGGGATTGAGCTGGGATTGGTGTGTTTCCAGGCAAAGATTTTTTGGTGTACCCATTCCGGTTTGGTATTGCAAAGACTGCCAAAAAGTAATTTTGCCCGATGTTTCAGAATTGCCCGTTGACCCTATGCACACAAAACCTAAGAAAAAATGTGAATGCGGCAGTGGTGATTTAATAGGAGAACAAGACGTTTTAGATACTTGGGCGACCAGCTCTTTAACTCCCAGGATTGCTTTGTCTTTTATCAAAGATAAAAAGCTTAGATCAAAGATGTATCCAATGTCTTTAAGGCCCCAAGCCCATGATATTATAAACTTTTGGCTTTTTTATACCCTAGCTCGTTCTTATCTCCATTTTGAAAAACTTCCTTTTAAGGATGTTTTTATCTCCGGTTTTGTTTTAGATGAAAAAGGAGAAAAGATGTCTAAGTCAAAGGGCAATACCGTGGATCCAGAAAAGGTTTTAGAACAATACGGAGCCGACGCTATCCGTTATTGGGCTGCCCAGTCGGGTATGGGCGAGGATATCCGCTATTCAGAAGAAGAAATTAAAACAGGAAGCAAAACCGTAACAAAAATTTGGAACGCCTCGAGATTTTCTTTAATGCATTTAGAGGATTATGAAATAAAGGAGGCTGATAAAAAGAATTTAAGAGATGAAGATAAATGGATTTTTACTAAACTGTCTTTAGCTATCGAAAAATACTGTCAAAAAATGGATAAATATGAATACCAGCGAGCCAAAGAAATCATTGATAGTTTCTTTTGGAATAATTTTTGCGATAATTATTTAGAAATTATCAAACTAAGGGCTTATGGCGAAAGAGATCGCGCGCTTCAATTTACTCTTTATAAAACGCTTTTAGCCATCTTAAAACTTTATGCGCCGATAATGCCCTTTATTACAGAAGAGATTTATCAGTCTTATTTTAGAGAACAAGAACAGGTAAAAAGTATTCACCAGACATTATTACCCAAAGCAGATAAACGTTTCCCCCAAGTTGCTAAAGATTTTGATTTGGTTATTGAAGCCATCGCCCAGATTAGAAAATATAAATCCGAGCACAAATTTCCAATGAATGTAGAGATTGAGAAATTTATTTTAAAAACAAAAGAATCCAAAAAACTTCAGAAATATCTTTGTTTGATATCTCAAGTAATGAATATAAAAGAAATACGTCTAAAATAAAAGCCGGGTTGTACAGCAGACACCCGGCTTTACCATAGGGATTAAATAAATATCTTGTTTGCCGACTCTTTGGCCTTTTGCGCTTTGGTTTGCTTAATTTCTCTAATTTGTGCGTAAATCTTGTTAGCATCTAATCCCTGTATTTCCATTTTTGTTGCTTCACGCCTTAATTGCCATTCTTTTGTTGGTTCACGGATTTCGTCAGGAATGCTAATGGCTATATGGATTTTTCCGTAATCTAACAAGCTTGAGATTGATGCAGAAACAACCCCGAATGGGCCAAGCAGAAAGGTGAATGCCACGAGCGCGGTATTCTCTATATCCCATCCTACATAAGCATATTCATAATAAAAACGTTTCCAAACACCTTTCTCAATAGATGCGCCTACAAACCCACATACTATCCAACCGAGCACAGCAAGAACAATCCGTTCTATCATTTCTATCTTCCTCCTTTTTGTAAATGAGCGTAGTGGTTTATCGATAATTATATCATTATATTTCTTACTGTCAAGGAGAAGGGCGGTTTGGCAAATTTGTAGCAAAAGATTAGCCGCTTTAGGGCTTCTTAAGCTTTTTAAAATAATCATCAGATTAAGCTCGTATATCGCGCATAAGAAGGAACAATAATTGGATTTAGTTTTATACGGGATACGGGATACGCGATACCTAAATATTGTACTCCATCCCCATTGCCTCTTTCACAAGGGCCAGCGTCTCCTTGGCTCTTGTTTGGGTTTTGATTCTTCCCTGCTCTAAAATTTCTTTTATTATTCCTGGTTTTTTCTCAAATTCTTTTCTTTTTGCGCGTATAGGTTCTAAAAATTCATTAAGCATTTGAGCTAGTTGTTTTTTGCAGTCCACACACCCTATTTCTCCTGCTTTGCAAAGGCCTTTTATCTCTTTTGCTTTTTCCGGGAAAAAGGCCTTGTAATAATGGTAAATGTTGCAGGTTTCTGGATGTCCTTTGTCTGTTAGGTGGATCTTTTGAGGATCGGTTATGGCTTTTATTACTTTTTCTTCTACTTGTTTTTTAGAATCAGAAAGATAGATAGCATTGTTCCTGGACTTGCTCATCTTCTGGCCGTCTAAACCCGGCAGGATTGGGGTTTCTCCAATCAAGGCCTTAGGTAAAGAGAAAACCTTTTTAAATTTATTATTAAAAGCTCTAGCTACTTCCCTAGTAAGTTCAACATGAGGTACTTGATCTTTGCCTACTGGCACCACATCGGCTCTGACGCTTAAAATATCAGCCGCCTGAGTTACCGGCCAGCTGACAAATCCCAAACTAGCTTGTTTGATTCCAGCTGTCTTGATTTCATCTTTAACAGTAGGGTTTCTTTTTACCCTGTTAAAGGTGGTCATCATTGAAAACAAGAGATCTAATTGGGCAATTTCAGGAATTTGCGACTCTATAAAAATAGCTGATTTTTTAGGATCAATGCCTACCGATAAGTAATCTAATGCTATTTCTTTAATGTTTTTTTCTATTTCTTTTGTATTAGAAAGATGGTCTGTCAAAACCTGATAATCAGCAATAATAAAATAGCAGTCGTATTCATCCTGCATTTTAATCCTATTTTTAAGCGAGCCCACATAGTGGCCTAAATGTAGTTTTCCGGTAGGTCTATCGCCTGTTAAAATTACTTTTTTCATAAAACACTTTTTACCATTTAAATAAACTAATCTTTTTTTCTACCCTTTTTTGCACTTCCTCAATTACTTTTGGATAGATCCGGTAGGGCTTTATTTCTTTTTTGTTTAACTCTTTTTTTAAGCTTTCTTTCCAAACCATTCTTAATTCGGTATTGATATTTATTTTCACAATACCATTTTTAATAGCTTGCTTAAGGTCTTTTTCTTTGGTGCCAGAGCCGCCGTGGAGCACCAAAAAGCAGGGAACTTGTTCTGAAATTTCTTTTAGCAATTTAATATTGAGTTTTATTGGTTTTTTATAAACGCCGTGGACATTACCAATGTTTATTGCCAAAGAATCTATCTTTGTTCTTTGGGCAAAATCTTGCGCTTGATTAGGATTTTCGTAACCGCTGGAATTAAATTTAATCATTTCTTGATGGATAATGGATCCGCCCTTAATAGATTTAATTTCGCCCTCTACCAAGCATCTTTTTTTATGAGCGTATTGAACTAATTTTTTTGTTATCTCTATATTTTTCTCAAGAGAAAGGTTTCCTCCGTCAAAGTGAACGCAATCATATCCTAAATCAATTGCTTTCTTAATTATTTTTATATCTCTTCCATGGTCTAGGTTAAGAAAAATTGATGGATATAGGCTTCTATAATAATTTCTTAAGGCAATTATTTTTTCTAAACCTAAAAAAGCCGCTTCTCCCGGACTGGTCCCGATTATCACAGGAACCTTTTTCTTTTTGGCCGCTCTAACGATGCCCTCTAGTTGTTCTAAGGCGGAAAAATTAAACTGACCTATGCCAAAGCCATCTTTTTTTGCTTTGGTAAAGTAGTATTTTAAGGGTTTCATAAAGTAATTTTTTCTATTTTTGCTTTTTTGTGTCTTTCTCCTTTTTTAAGCAAGCCCTCTTTAGCTCCCCATTTTCTAAGGCAGGCCTCGGTATTAGCAAAGGCAAGTTCAATAGCTGATTGAAGGTTGTTTTTGGTAATTAAACCGGCAACTAATCCTGAACCAAAAGCATCCCCTGCCCCAGTTTTGTCAGTAATCTCTTTTAGCTTTTTGATTTTAATCTTGAAAATATTTTTTCCATCAAAAAAGTGCATTTCTTTGTTTCCGCCGGTAGCAAAGATTCCGCTGAAAGTCCCCTTTAGTTCTTGAAATATTTTTTCTGCCGGCTTCTCGCCAAAAAGAAGCTCTCTTTCTTTTTTGTTCATCAGTAAAACATCAATGTTTTCTAAATATTTTTTTAGATTTACTTTCATCATTTCTATCTGCTCTTTGCTGGGATTACAAGCAACTTTAATTTTATTTTTTTTGGCGTAGCTTATGATTGTTTGAGTTTTTTTAGCCATTTTTTGTGCTAAAGGCGCTAAGTAAAACCATTTTGTTTTCATCTTGCTCAAGTCAAAACTTCTTGGAGGATAATTAGAAGCGTCTCTATAAACAAGAATCACCCTGCCTTTTTCTTTTTTGCTCAAGATAACGGAGTGATTAGTTGCTTTTCCTTTTATAGTATCTAGATATTCAGCAGAGATGCCAAATTTTTTTAGAGCCAAAACCACCGAGTGGCCGGCGTAGTCATCGCCTATACTGCCGCAATAGGCAGTTTTTAATCCTTGTAAAGCAAAAGTAGCAGCCGAGTTGGTTCCCCCGCCGCCAGTATGAATCATTATTTTGTCCATTTCTATTTTTTCTCCCAAAGGGAAACAAAGTTTTTTGTTAAAAAAATCCTTGGAAAAGACAAAAATATCTTCGCTAGCCGAGCCAAAAGTTATAATATCGTACTTCATCGTATTGGCTTATTTAGGTTAAGTTTAAGGAGCAGATTATCTTATCTGCCGCTTTTTTTTATTTCAGTTTTGCTATTGTTTTAACAACTGCGTCGGGGCTCAATGAAAGAGCGCTTATCTTTTCCTTGGCTAGAAAGTTAGCAAACTCTGCAAAGGTAGATGGCGCATCTCCGCAGATTCCTATATATTTTTTTCTATCTCGACAAGCCTTGATTACTTGTTTAATGGATTTCTTAACAGCTTCATTTCTTTCGTCGGCAATATGAGCAATCTCTCCATTATCCCTGTCCATTCCTAAGGTTAACTGGGTTAAGTCATTTGAACCAATGCTCATTCCGTCAAATAATTTTAAGAACTCATCTGCTAAAATAATATTTGAAGGAATTTCACACATAACATAAACCTTGAGCCCGTTTTTGCCCTTTTCTAGTTTAAATTTTTTCATTAGATCCAACACCTTCTTTCCTTCTTCAGGAGTACGGCAAAATGGAACCATTACAGAAACATTGTTTAAACCAAAAGTTTCTCTTACTCTTTTTATAGCCGCGCATTCCATGCCAAAAGCCGGAGCAAATTTTTTATCGTAGTATCTGCTCGCTCCCCTCCAACCAAGCATGGGGTTTTCTTCTTTTGGTTCGTAAAGTTCTCCGCCAATTAATTGGGCGTACTCGTTGGTTTTAAAATCAGAAAATCGGACGATTACTTCGTTAGGATAAAAAGCGGCAGCGATTTGAGCAATTCCTTCGGCCAGTTCTTTGATAAAGAATTCCTTTTTGTCTTTATGCTCTATGGTAATTTTTTCAATCTTTTTCTTTAACTTTTTATCCTTCAATTTATTAAAATTATATAAAGCTAGAGGATGACACTGAATTTTTTGGGCAATAATGAATTCTTCTCTAGCCAGGCCAACTCCACTAACCGGCAAAAAGGACATTTTGAAAGCCATTGTCGGAGTTCCTATGTTAATGCTTATCTTTGTCTTGGGCTTTTTAAATTTATTAAGATTGTATTCCTTTACTTGATAGGGAACCTTGCCTTCAAATATTTTTCCCTTTAACCCTTGAGTGCAATCAACGGTTACCATTTGGCCGGTTTTAAGTTTTTTCGTTGCCTCGCGGGTGCCGACAATGCAAGGAATGCCGAGCTCCCTGCTTACGATAGCCGCATGAGCCGTTTTGCCCCCCTCGTCAGTTATAATTGCCGAAGCCATTCTCATAATAGGCACCCAGTCGGGGTCGGTCATTTTAGTTACCAGCACTTCTCCTTGTTTAAACTTGTCTAAATGTTTAATACTAGTAACAACATTTACCCTTCCCTGGCCGATTTTATCACCAATAGCAATTCCTCTTAAAATTGGCTCTTTTTTAGTTTTAATATCGTATTCTTTATAAGTGTTCCCTTTCTCGGTACTGTGCACGGTTTCTGGCCTGGCTTGTACAATATAGAGCTTGCCGTCTCTGCCGTCTTTAGCCCACTCAATGTCTTGAGGAGTATATTGTTTTTTCTTGTTGGAATAATAATCTTCTATCTCGCAAGCCCATTTAGCCAAGGTTATGATTTCTTCGTCGTTTAAGGCAAAACTCAATTGTTTGTCTTTGGGAACAAAGACTTCTTTTAATCCACCTTTCTGGTTAAAGATAAATTTTTTGGTTTTTCGGCCAAGATTTTTTACGATAATGGATTTAAATCCTTTTTTTAATGTAGGCTTGAATACAAAAAATTCATCCGGAGTAATTTTTCCTTTTACTATCATCTCGCCTACTCCCCAAATAGCGTTAATGAGAACAACGTTTTTGAAACCGGTTTCTGTATCTAAAGTAAACATAACTCCCGAAGAACCAGTGCCCGAACCAATCATTTTTTGGATGCCGACTGAAAGCGCGATTTTTAAATGGTCAAATCCCTTTTCTTCTCTATAGGCAATTGCCCTGTCTGTGAAAAGAGAAGCAATGCATTTTTTGGTAGATTTTAAAACATTTTCCGCTCCAGAAACATTAAGATAAGTTTCTTGAGCGCCAGCAAAAGATGCATTTGGCAAATCTTCGGCCGTGGCTGAACTTCTAACAGCTACTATCAGATTTTTTGTTTTATAGAAATCAGAAAGTTTTTTGTAATTTTCTCTTATGTTTTCTTCTAAATCTTTAGGAAATTTAGCCTGAAGAATCATTTCTCTTGCCTTTTTTCCAGTTTTTTGCAAGCTTTTAATGTCTTTAGGATTGAATTTTTGAAACAATTCCCTAAACTGCTTGTCTAGTTTATTTTCTTTTAAAAAATAAAAATAAGCCGAAGCAGTTAAGGCAAATCCGTTAGGAATATTTACGCCCTTTGGATTAAGGGCTCTAAACATTTCTCCCAAAGAAGCGTTTTTTCCTCCCACCAGGGGCACATCTTCAATGCCTATTTCTTTAAACCAAAGAATTTGCTTTTCAGGTGCCATATATTATGTTTATTTATTTAATTAATTAATGTTTTTATTGCTTTTACTGCCTTTAAGGGGTCGTTATAATTAGGTATCTTATTATTTTCCAAAATTTTAATTCCTTTTTTGGTAAGTTTATCCCCTAAGAAAGAACAAACGATTGGCTTTTTAGGATATTTTTTCTTGGCAGCTATTACTATCTTAGCATTTTTTTCTGATTCGGTCATTATTTGCATGGTCTGGATAACTATTAGTCCGGCGATGTCCCGTTGTTTTAAAAGGGTCTCAATGCCAGCTTTGTATCTGTCAGACAAAGCGTCGCCTACAATATCTACTGGGTTACCTTGTGACCAGTTGCATTTTAGTTTTTTATCTAAAACTTTTTTTGTGTTTTTGCTTAGGCGAGCCAGGTTTATGCCTAATTGATTACAATAATCAGCCGTAAGTATTCCTGCTCCGCCGCCGTTAGTGATTATTGCTATATTATTCTCGCATTTTGGTTGCCAGCAAAGCGCCTTGGCGTTATCTAAAAGCTCTTCAATGCTTTTTACTTCAATTAAACCCGCTTGTTTAAATGCGGCTGAATAGACCTCCTCTTCTCCAGCCAAAGCTCCAGTGTGCGAACTAACAGCTTTTTGGCCAGCTTTTGTTTTTCCACCCTTTAAGACCAGAATAGGTTTTTCTATTTTTTTAGTTATTTCAAAGAATTCTCTGCCGTTTTTTAAACCCTCAAGATAAAGGGCGATTACTTTTGTTTTTTTGTCTTTGTCAGCCCATTTCAAAAAATCAGTTAGCTTTAGTCCGGCTTCGTTGCCGTAGGAAATGATAGCAGAAAAACCATAGTTTTTTTCATATGAAGCATCAATAATTGAGTCCAAAAGGGCGCCGGATTGGGAGATAAGGGCAATTTCACCTTTTTTTGGGGTAAGGGGCGCGAAAGAGGCGTTAAGTCCCGTAGCCGGCCTTAAAATACCCAAACAATTTGGTCCTATTAGGTCAATGTTAGCCAAATTTAAGTGGGCTTGAATTTGGTTTTGAAGATTTTTGGCTCCTGACTCAGCAAAACCAGAAGAAATAACAATAACAGCTTTAACTTGTTTTTTGATGCATTGCTTAACGATTTTTAAAACTATTTTAGCCGGAACCGCAATGATAGCTAAATCAATTTCTTTTTTAACCTCACCTATCGTGCCATAGCTTTTTTGACCTAAGACCTTTTTTCTATTTGGATTTATAAAAAAAATGTCTCTTTTCCCTTGTAAAAGATTTTTTGCTAATCCCAAGCCAACAGAACCAATTCTATCTGTGGCTCCTATTAGGGCAACTGATTGAGGATTAAAAATGTGTTTCATTTTAAAATTTTAGCGTCAACAATAAGAGTTTCTTTAGAATTAGCGATTACTGGATTTAAGTCTATCTCTTTAATATTTTCTTTGGTAATTAATTGCGAGGCGCTAACTAGGATATCCTTTATTTTTTCTAAATTTGCTTTTTCATTTCCTCTAAAACCGCTTAACAGTTTATATCCTTTTGTTTCTTGTATCATTTGGCCTGCTTCTTTTTTGGTGATAGGCGCTAAGCGGAAAGAAACATCCTTGAATAGCTCAACAAAGATTCCTCCTGAACCAAACATAATTATCGGCCCAAAGACAGGGTCTCTTTTTGCCCCGATAATTATTTCTATTCCTTGTTTTTGTTTTTGGATTAAAATTTGCGTTTTTTTAGTTTTGGCTAATTTGTTTATTTTATCAAAAGCCAATGATAATGATTCTTTGTTTTGGATATTTAGGATTACTCCGCTGATATCACTTTTATGTAAAATTTTAGGCGAAGATATTTTCAAAACAAGCGGAAAACCGCTTTCTTTAGCAAATGCCACAGCCTCGTCGCAGGAAGAAATAACCTTCCCTTTTACCAGGGGAATTTCATATTTTTCTAATAGATTTTTTGTGTCTTCAAAACTTAAAGCCATATTTCCTTTTATTTTCTAATTATATCCCAATTACGAAAAAAATGAAAATAAAATATATTATCCCGTTACCAAGTAACGGGATAAA
>CAZWQR010000004.1:0-25197 GCA_964636195.1 uncultured Candidatus Saccharibacteria bacterium | reverse complement strand
AAAGCTTGGAATTATGCCTTGGATGTGTCTTGGATTTTCTTTCCGACAAACTCAGCAAATTCAGCTAATCTTCCGGCATAGGCCCATTCATTGTCATACCAAGACAGAATTTTTACCAATTTTCCATTAACCTTGGTAGATAAAGCATCTACCACAGAAGAAAAAGCGTTCCCCCTATAGTCAGAAGAGACCAAGGGGGCGTCTTCAATCCCCAAAATGCCCCTGTAGTTTTCTTTTTGGGATTCTTTTTTAAAAGTATAATTTACTTCTTCGGCAGTAGTTTCTTTTTTAACCAAACAAACTAAGTCAATTAGAGAGACTACCGGCGTAGGCACTCTGATAGCCATTCCATCTAGCTTACCTTTTAGTTCGGGAATTACTTTTCCAATAGCTTTGGTAGCGCCCGTAGTGGTTGGTATGATGTTTTCCCCTGCCGTTCTGGCTCTTCTTAAATCCTTATGCACTAAATCAAGAATTCTTTGGTCATTGGTATAGCTGTGAATAGTAGTCATAAAACCTTTTTCAATACCAAAGTGGTCGTTTAAAACTTTGGCTACCGGGGCAAGGCAATTAGTGGTGCAAGAGCCCATATCCACAATGTCGTCTTTTTTAATGTCGAGCATCTCTTCATTAACACCCAAAACAAAGCTGGGAATATCATCGTCCTTAGCTGGAGCAGAGATTATTATTTTTTTGGCTCCGGCCTTAAGGTGTTTGGAAGCGCCTTCTCTATGCCTAAAAACGCCAGTACACTCCAAGACCACATCTACTCCTAATTCTTTATGGGGTAGTTTTTGGGGATCCTTTTCTGCAAGCATTGTTATCCCTTCGTCTTTGGTGGAACCGTTGATATAGAGTTTGTTATTTTTAAGTGTTGGTTTTTTTTCATAAAGACCATAAGAACTATCATGCTTTAGAAGATGCACTAAGGTTTCTGCTGGCGCTAAGTCGTTGATTGCCGCCACTTTGACTTCGGGATGGTCTTTTACAAGATGGCGTAGAGCCAAACGCCCTATGCGGCCAAAACCATTTATTGCTACATTAATCATAGGTCTAATAGCTCAATAATTTTAGCTTTATCAAAACCGACTACAAAAGTGTTGCCAATTTCGGTTACTGGCACGGCCAGCTTGCCCGTTTTTTCTAATATGTATTTCTGAGCTTCCTCGTTTTGGCTTAAATCTACATTTTCAAATTCTATTCCTTTTTCCGTTAAAAAATTTTTTAATACGTTGCAGTAAGGGCAGGTTGGCGTTGAATAGACCTTTATTTTTTTATCCATAAAGAGTTTTTAATTATTTACAACTGCCAGAAGACGCTGTGTTGTCTTCTGTTAGGTCTCGGTCGCATTCTACGGGAGGGTTATTAAAGGCAGAACAGATTGCATCTTTATAATCATTGCTGCCCCTAGAACCATCGTAGATCATTCCATTAATTACCATAGTTGGCGATCCGTTAATACGTTCTTCTTCCTGGCCTTGGTGGCTTTGAGGATCTTGAACAGGGTAGGGCTTATTAGTTAAATTGACTTCATTTTGGAGCAGGGCTACGGCTTCATTTTGCTCGCAAGTTTTAATCTGAGCCGCATCAATTCCAATTGAGTTTGCTATATTCTCCCATTTTTGTTCCACATTTTCAGGAGTAGTCTGGTTATTTATTTCTATCACAAAAGACCAAAGTTTTTCTGGCTGATACTTTTGGACGCAAAGTTCTCTAATGTCTTGTTCAACTTCTGCTACGCCGTGCATTGAACAATAGGTCATATCTTTATCAAGACAATAATCGGGATAACCAGTGGCATAGTTGTCGTAAATGATATAGTGGAGCTGAGCATCTATTTTGTCTCCCAAAAGATCTATTACTGGCATTAGTAATTCTTCTGCTTGGTTGCCGTAAGGGCAATAAGACATTACAAAAAGCTCTAATTTTGGTTTATCAGCTTTCGGCAACGCTTGAGGTTCAGGCGGCATCATATCAATGGGCTGGAAGAATAGGTATTTGCCGTTTTTGGTAACATAAGCAGACTCTTTTTGTCCCATCACTTCAAAATCAACCTTGTACATACCATTCTCTTCTGTGGTTGTGCCTAGGGTAAATTCTGTATCTGGAGAAGCCAGTTCATTTTTAATGAAATTTAAAGTATATTCCCCTATTTTATCTTGAGGAATTACGCCTTTAAGATTTGGGCCAAAACTTTGATAAGCTGCAAATCCTATCAGGCCTAAAACTACGATTACCAAGACATAAATCAGTATATTATTCTGCATAACCTTTAGATTAATTATTAATTTCCTATTTTAACAAATCAAAGAAAAAAATCAAACATTTCCTTGTTGGACAACTATTTTTATTCTTTTTTCTATTTCTTTTGCGTTTCCAAGATAATAATGTTTGATTGGTTTTAGGCTTTCATCTAGTTCGTAAACCAAAGGAATGCCGGTAGGAATGTTAAGCTTAGCAATCTCTGCTGGGTCAATGTTGTCTAGATATCTGACCAAAGCTCTTAAACTGTTGCCGTGAGCAGAAATCAAAATTCTTTTGTCTCCTAAAATGGCTGGCGCAATTTCTTCTCTCCAGCAAACCAAGACTCTTTTTTCAGTATCTTGCAGGGACTCGCCTAAAGGCAACAAATCTTTGGGTACATCCTGATATAAAGGATCATTTCCCGGCCATCTTTTATCTTCTTTTGTTAAAAGGGGCGGCCGAACATCATAACTCCTTCTCCAGAGAAAAACCTGTTTTTCTCCTACTTTTTTAGCTGTTTCTGATTTGCTTAAACCCTGGAGAGCCCCATAATGCCTTTCGTTCAAGCGCCAGGATTTTTTAATGGGGATATTTAAGCCCATTTCTTTTAGGCACAAATCAAGAGTAACGATTGCTTTTTGAAGATAAGAAGTAAAAGCAATGTCAAAAATATAGCCCTCTTTTTTAAGAATTTTACCAGCTTCTCTAGCTTCTTGTTTGCCTTTTTCTGTTAAACCAACATCGGTCCAGCCGGTAAATTTATTTTCTTTGTTCCAGACACTTTCTCCGTGCCTTAATAAGACTAATTTATACATAAATTTATCAATTATCAATTTTCAATAAGTTATCAACGAGGACGGGCCTCGTTGCAATTATCCACAACGAGGACGGGCCTCGTTGCATTTCTTTTTGAAGATAAGAAGTAAAAACTTTGTACATATTTTTAATAGTTTGCAGAATTTAATCTTTCTGCGAAGGTTTGTTCTATTTCTCTAGCGTTGTCTTGGATTTTTGAAATAATGGCAAATAAAAAAAAGCTTGCCACTAGGATAATTATTAGAAAAGCCCAATAACTGGGAATTTTTGTTTTGGCTAGCTCTTTAAACTTCATTGGAGATTTCTAAAAGCCGATTATATTTAGCCATTCTCTCAGCAGGACCAGGCGCTCCCGATTTAATATAGTCAGCGTTTATCCCAACAGCAAAATCAGCGATAAAATCGTCCATTGTTTCGCCCGAGCGATGAGAGACAATTATTTTCCAGGCAAATTGCTGAGCCATCAGAGCGGCTTTCATCGCCTGGCTAACAGTGCCTATTTGATTGATTTTAATAATTACTCCGTTGCAAAGCGTTTCTTTGGCTGCTTTTTGAATTAAGCTTGGGTTAGTAACCAAAAGGTCGTCTCCAATAATTATAACTTTGTCGCCTAGTTCTTGAAAGATTCTTTTAAAACCCTTCCAGTCTTGTTCGTCAAAAGGATCTTCCAAGGCAACAATAGGATATTTTTCAACAAGTTCGCTATAGTATTTTAAAAGTTGATTTCTGCCTAAAGTTTGTTTATCTATGAGATAGTTTTCTATTTTGTAAAATTGCGAAGCCGCACAATCCAAAACGAAATCAACCTCCTGATTTTCGTCTGCTTTTAAAAGATAATTGAGAGCATCTTTGCTAAAAGATATTTCTGGAGCGTATCCCCCCTCATCGCCCATTTCTAAATTATTGAAATCTTTTTTTAAAACAGCTTCCAGTTTTTGATATACCTTTTTGCCGACTTCTAATTGCTCGGCAAAACTTTTAGCCCTGGGCTTAATCATAAATTCTTGAATTGCTAGATCATTAGAGGCATGCGCTCCCCCGTTAAGGATATTAAAGAAAGGTTTTGGAATTGTAAATCCTGTAAGTTTGGGATTAAAAATTGATCTTAAGTGCTGGTAAAGCGGCTTTTTTCTTATTTTAGCTCCCAATCTAGCCACTGCCATAGAAACTCCGGTTATTGTATTGCCGCCTAGGCCAGAAAGTTCCATTAAAATTTTATCCACATTTACTTGCTGAATTGGATCCTGTCCATTAAGCCTGGGAAAAATTATTGTCTCAATATTTTCAATAGCCTTGGCAACCGGAACTACTGTGAGTTCAGAGCTACCCGTAGAGGCGCCCGAAGGAACAGAGGCGCTGGCTACATATTTTTTACTAGCCGCAATCACTTCAATAGTAGGATTGTCTCTAGAATCTTTTATCTTTTTAGCGGTAATTTTTTGGATTTCAGCCATTGATTTCTTTTAAGTACCTATAGACATTAACCAAAGCCTTGGCTCCTTCGCCAGCCGCTACAACAATTTGTTTAGGAAAAACATCTGTTACATCTCCGGCAGCAAACAGCCCGGGTGTTTTAGTGGCACAAGTTTTAAAATCTATTTTTATTTCATCATGTTCGCTAAAGTTGACTAGCTGCTTGACAAAAGCAGTGGCCGGAGAGTTGCCTATTTCAACAAAAATGCCTTCCACTTTTAAGCTTGATTCCTTTTTGTCTTCTCTATTTTCGTAGACAAGTTCTTCTACAAATTTATTTCCCTTTATTTCTTTAGATCTAACATTTGTCAAAAATTCAACTTTTTTAGTGGCTAAAGCTTTTTCCTGCAGGTCTTGAAAAGCAGCCAATTCTTTTTGGAATTCTAAAACGAAGATTTTTTTAGCGTAGTTGGCTAGAAAAAGAACCGCTTCTATGGCGGCGTTGCCTCCGCCAATTACTGCCACAGTTTTATCTCTATAAAGAGCCCCGTCGCATAAAACGCAATAGCTTACGCCCTTGCCAATAAATTCTTTTTCTCCAGGAATTTCCAAAGGCCTGGGATCAGCTCCAGTAGCCACGATAACGGTCTTTGCTTGGAACTTATCAGTTTCTGTTTTTACTTTAAAAAGTTTATTTTCTTTTGTAATTTTTGTTACCTCGTCTCTTTTTATTTGCACTTCGCTGGCTTTAAGATGATTTTCAAACTTTTTTATTAAGTCCTGGCCGCTAATACTTATTGTGCCGGGCCAATTTTCCACAGGCACTGTTTTTTCGGCTATCTGGCCGCCAAAATTCTTAGCTATTAAAAGGGTTTGCATTTTTTGTCTGGCGGCATAAATGCCGGCAGTAACTCCGGCTGGTCCGCCTCCAACGATTATTAAATCAAATATCATATTAGTTTATTTTCTTTAATGAAATATTTAAGTTCTGGTCCAAATTTTTTATCTTTTAAAGAAAGATAGATATCTGTTTTTTTCCAAGCTAATTTATTGCCGCACTCAAGCCATTTGCCATTTATTTCATACCCATAAACGCTTTTCCCTTCTTGAAGCATATTAGCGAAAGCGTTGGCTAAAATAATTTCTCCTTTTTTGGTTGGTTCTGTTTTTTCTAAAAATTGGAATACTTCGGGCGTTAGAATATATTTTCCCACAATGGCTAAATCAGAGGGCTCTTCTCCGGGAGCTGGTTTTTCTATTATGTTTTTAATTTTAAAAACCCGAGAAGCAATTTTTTCTACAGCCACCACGCCATAAGAAGATAAAAGTTCTTTGGGCATTCGGTACAGAGCCATCACTGGACGCTGGCAAGTTTTGTAAATATTAATTAACTGTTGCACGCAAGGCGTGTTTGACTCCACAATATCGTCCCCAAACAGGACGGCCACTGGTTCGTTTTTAACTTTTGAAGCGGCCTGTAAAATAGCGTGCCCATCTCCTAGTGGTTTGTCTTGTATTACAGAAGTTATTTTTAAATCTTTAATTAATGCTTCAAAATCAACCACCTCTTTTAAAGGTTCTTTTTTGCCTCTTTGCCTTAAAAGTTGTTTTAAGTTTTTAGAGTATTCTTTAAAATATTCTAGAATTTCATTTTTATTTTTATTAGTAACAAAGATAATATTATTTATCCCTGATTTCTTGGCTTCTTCTAAAATGTGTTGGATGGCTGGCTTGTCAACTACTGGCCATAATTCTTTGGGCAGCACCTTGCTCAAGGGCAAAAACCTGGTTCCCAAACCAGCTACCGGCAGAATTGCTTTTTTAACTGTTTCTTCCATTTTTTAGTTTTTTTCTTGTCTTAAAAAAGCAGGCACATCCCATTTGCTTTCTTCTTCCATCATCTTCTGCATATCTTCTTCTGCCTGTTTGTGCAAATCCAAAGCATTGCGCCTTACGGTATCCTTTTTAGTTATACTGGGAGTAACTGTTTTTTCCGGCCTTTCCTTGGGCTTCTTTTTCTTTTTCATAACCCTCTTCTTTTTAACGACTTTTTTAACTGCTTTTTCCTTTTCTATTTTTTTAGATTCTTTCTTTTTTTCTTCTGTCTTTTTTCCTTCTTTTTCTTCTTCTTTTTTACTTTTAACAACTCTTTTTTTCTTCTTTTTAATTTTTTTCTTTTTTTCGCAGCCAACAGCCATTAAGGTAATTTTAACTTGGTTTTTGTACTTATTATCTTGGCCAATGCCAAAGATAATTTTAGACTGCGGGTTGAATTCTCCTATTTTATTAGAAATTTTTGCTACTTCAGACATTTTTAAATCCTTGCCGCCTACAACATTAAAAAGCAGCCGTTCTGCTTCTTTTATATTATAATTGACCAAGGGATTATTTAAAATTGCTTCCAGGGCCTTATCTGCCCTTTTAGAGCCCCTAGTAATTACTGAATTAAGATAAGTCAATGATTTATCAGCGCTAATCACCGCTTTAAAATCAGAGAAATCCAAATTAATCAAACCAGGCAAATAAAGGGTTTCAATCAGCCCCTCTAAAATAGAAACCAGGATTTCATTCATTGCGGAAAGCGATGTTTGGACAGGGGTTTGCTGGTCAACTATTCTAAAAATTCTTTGGTTAGGCATTACGGTATAAGCGTCTAGCTTATCTCTTAACAATCTCAAGCTGTTTGAAGCAATTTTATTTCTTTCTTGGCCTTCAAAACTAAATGGTTTAGTAAAAATACCTAAGCTGGTTATGCCTACTTCTTTGGCAGTTTCTGCGAAAACTGGAGCAGCGCCAGAACCCGTTCCCCCGCCCAAAGAAGAGACTAAGATGCAAATATCGTTTTTAGCTAAGAGTTTAGCAATTTTTTCTTTTTCTTTTAAAGCGGCTTTTTCCCCTATTTCTGGTCTCATTCCACATCCCAGACCTTTGGTAAAGTCCTTACCAAAATAGAAAGTCTTTGTTTGTTTAGGGGCTTGGTTTATGGCTTGAAAATCAACATTGGCTAAAACAAAACTGATTTTATTTAAATGGGGAATTTTTCGTTTAGAAATTTTTTTAGCGATTTCAGAAACAATAGAACCGCCGCCGCCGCCGATGCCTATGACAGTAATTTTGGGATAATAAACTTGGCCGTTATTATTTGTTACCATATTAGTTTAATTTAGCTTCAATTTGCGATTAAGTCAAACTTAGAAAAGTACTTTTTGGGCAGCAAATTTATTTCTTTCTTTTTTGGAAAAAATTCCCACTTCTCCATAAACGCCGTCATAGCCGGGATTAATCATTACCCTTCCCTGCCTGACTCTAATGATTGCCTCCACGATTTCAGGCAAGGTTTCTTTTTCAAGTTCCTGCTTAGAAACATCTAGCAAGATATTAAATTCCGTTTTAAAAGTTTTTAGCAGTTGGTTATAATATTTAGCTGCCTTTTTGGTTTTAACTCCGCAGCCCAAGGCCTCGGCAATTATTTCCTCTAAAGGAATTAAGCTCTTAAAAGGTATGGCTCCTTGGGGTCTAAAGCCCTCTTCTTTGTCAGCCAATTCTTCAATTCGGTGAGCCACTCCTAGGGTTAAGGGTTTTCCACAGACCGGACAAAGACTATTGTATTTTTTACTTTCTTTAGGAGAGAGAGAAACATTACAGTTTCTGTGTCCGTCAAAATGGTACTTTCCTTCTTGGGGATAAAATTCAATAGTGTATAGAAATCCTTTTTTCTCTTTAATGGCTTTGATAATTGAGGGATAATTAAGCTCTGTATCAAAGGCATTTGCTTCTCTGCCTAGTTTTTGAGGAGAATGGGCGTCGCTGTTGGAGATTAAAGTTAATCTTCTTCCGTCGGCTAGACGCCAAATTAAGGCCGGGTCAGCGGATAACCCGGTTTCCAAGGCATAGATATTTTTACTTTCTTCTTCAAAACACTCCTCTACAGAGTCAAAGCCGGATTTAGAGCCAAAAAGACCGAACCAAGGAGTCATTATATGCGCGGGCACTACTAAGCAATCACTAGAAGCTGATAGCGCTATTTTTAAAAGCTCTTTGGCGTCAAGGCCTAAGATAGGACGTCCGTCTGCTTTTAAATTGCCTATTTTTGATAATCTTTGGTTTATGTTTTCTACTGCTTTTAAATCAGGCGCAAAAACTAAAATATGAAGCTTTCTTACTTTTCCTTTTTTAGAATAAATGCAGCTAATTTCGGTACTTAAGAAAAAACGCGTTTCGCAGTCCTTAAGCTTAAAAAGGCCTTTTTCGGCCGGCCTTAATTTTTCTTTTATTTCCTTAAGCCATTGTGGGTGAGTAAAATCTCCGGTAGCTATAACGTGGATACCTTTTTTTAAGGCAACATTACCCAAGTTTTCTAAATCTGCTTTTAGAGAAGTGGCTCTAGAATATTTAGAATGAATGTGGAGGTCAGCAAGAAACATAGATTCAAATTTTCAATTAACAATCAGAGCTCTAGTTCTTTGGCTATCCTCTGCATCGCTTTTAATGCAATCTCAATAAACTCCTCCAGCGATAAACCAAGATATTGCTCGCATTTTTTGATAATTGCTCTATTGGCCCCGCGAGCAAAAGCTTTCTCTCTAAATCTGTTCAGAACATTTTGGACCGTCAAATCTTGAATCTTTTTAGAGGGCAAAACTAAGGTAGCGGCTACGATGAGGCCGCTGGTAGGATCAGCCACAAACAAAGCTTTAGCCATTAAGCTTTCTGGCTCTATGCCGTGAATTTCGTTATGGCTTTTGACCGCTTCACATATTTCTTGGCTATAACCATTTTCTTTTAAGATTTCTGCTCCTATCAAAGAATGCTTCTCGGGGTTATCTTTGGTTTGTTCGTAGTCAATGTCATGCAAAAGCCCTGCTAAAGCCCAGCTCTTTTTGTCTTGATTAAACTTTTCAGCCAAAGCGCCCATTATGGCTTCTACCGCTAAGCAGTGTTTGAAAAGGTTTTGGTTTTGCAGATTCTTTTTTAATAAAGTTAAAGCTTGTTCTCTTTGCATAAATCAAAAAAGTTTTAATGTTTTTTTATTCTTAGGATAGTCCCTAATATTTTCCAAAAAATTATTATTAGACCACTCCCATAATTTTTTAGCGCTTAAAAAACCTTCCAAATCCTTCTCAAAACCAGAAAGCTCTTTAAATTCATAAACTCCTTTTTCTTCTCCAAATTGATGAAAACAATTTTTATCTCCCCCGGTAATTTTTGCTCTCATTAATTTGTTTCTTTTTTTAGCTCCGCAAAGTTTGCATTCTTGATATTGATCTATCCTTAAAATCCATCTTTTTTTAGCCTTTTTTTTGGCAGTAACGTTTTGGTTATAGGCATTAAGATAAGCCGCTAATTGCAGAGAGTACTCATCCCAAATACTGCTGCCGGTTTTAATATCTAAAATTCCGAACTCTCCGTCTATTTCCAGCAAGGCGTCTAAGGTACCGGCGTAATAATTTTCAAAGTCCGAAACTTGTCTTTCAATGTCAGTCTTAGGGTTGAAAATTTTAACCCTATGTTTTTCTCTCCATTTATTAAACGCATTGACTGAAGGAAGCAGTTTTTTATCAATCTTTTTTTTGTTATCTCTCAATAAATTTTCAACAGTAGTATGGACAGCTGTTCCCCAAGCCGCTGCTTGATTGAGAGCCGCTTGGGCACTGCTGAAGTTTTTGTGTTTCGCATAATAGTAAAAAAGGCCTGGCTTAGAAATAATGCCGGTTATGCTTGTTACTCTGGGCAGCCAAAGACCCTCGACCAGGTGGCCGTTTTTAGATTTAAACTCTTCAATGGTCATTACTTATTTGGTTTTTTTTATTAAAATTTTATACAAGTTTTCCAAAAAATCACCGCCAGCATAGCCAGCCACAAAAGCTACGGCTGTTGAAAATCCAACGGTTAAAACATCGTTAGCAAGCTCTTTGACCGCAGCAGCGACCAGAAGGCCCATTGCTCCTGAAATTGTCATCATCGTGAGAAAATATGGAAGATTAAAACGCACATTTTTATAAGAATACTGGTGTTTGACATAGCCCATTAATCCCCTGACTACGCCGCCGCCAAAACCGGCAATTAAAACCATTAAGTAGTCCATAAAATTTTTCTCGTTTTATAAATTATCCGAGGAAATAATTAACAATTGATTTATCTTATCATAATTCTTAAAAAAGAAAAACGGCTCTTCAATCAGAAGAGCCGTATAGCCGTGGTTGGGTTGCCCAAAAAATATCTTTTTCTCTCCGTTTGAGTCTTTCTTTGATAATCCTTCGGGTAAAAACCCGAGCATACTCTATCCATTCTTTGGAAATAAGCGGAGCGTTATTTCCTGCTCCGTCCGCTCTAATTTCTTGCCTTTCAAAGATTAGCTCTTTGCCTCCCCATTTTTTGAAAAAAACCAGGGTCACAGGGGGCTGAAATCTTCTATAGACAATAATCCTGGCCCTTATTCCTTCGTGGGAGGTTTCAACTTTTTCTACCTCAAAATGCTGTTTCATTTATACCTTCTTGTTCTTTGTGCCAGCATTATGTTGCCAGCTAATTTTCTTGCCTTTTCTACGATTTCTGGAGGAATAAAATGTCCATTTCGTTCCTCTTCTACTATTTTTATTCCTTCCGTCCCTTTATCTTCAAACGTTAGAAGGGCAAGAGACGGAAAAACATCCTTTCCTATGGTAATTTTGATATCTACCTTCCTTGGTCCCTGCTTCACAACTTCTATTTTATACTCTGTCAGCATAATCCCTCCTTTGGATTTTTGATTTTGATCTTGTCTTGGTTTTTTTGCTTTAATTCTTAATGTGCTATCTAATCTTATTATGACTCAATTGTCCAAATTAGTCAATAGAATAAAAATTTGGAAGTAAATATTTGAAAGTCGAACTTCTCTCCACCTTCCTCCCAACCTCCTTGAACTGGCTCAACAACTACGAACCTATCCACATCGGCAACTCAATCTTTGTTTATCATATAGATTAATTTTCTTTTTCTCAACTTCTCTAACATCCTCTTTTGTGATCCAGAATGAACTGCCAGAGTCTTATGTGTTGGTAGAAATTTAGAGTTTCGGCGCGCCACTATCCCGTAAGACCGGTTGCATTAGCCTACTCCCATATTTATTCTATTCTTTCTACAATGCAAGAGAAGATTCAAGAAAGAGAATATATTTGGAATAACATTCGCCCTCATCAAGCTCTTAATCAACTTGCTCCATCTGAATATTATTTAAGGCTTCAAACAACTAAATTAGCAACTAAAGATAGAATTATTCTACAGGTATGAGCTGTATCATAACATATCTAGATCTGAACATTATCAAAACCTGACATAAAGCGAAATATTGATTTTTCATAGGAAATAAGCTTTAATAAAAAAGAAGTTCTTGGAAAAACTTCTAAAAGCTCTTTGTTGGCGTTTAAAAGGAGGAAAAATGAAAAATATTACTGAAGGACTGTTCCCCTCTCCTTATGGGATTCATTGTTGTTGCGCTCAATTTCGAGATATGCAAATAGATGTTACGGCCATTATCGTACCGGTAAAGATTATTAAGAAGGGAGCTAAGCTTCGCGTATCTTGGGCCTGCAATTATGGCCGCAGTTGCGAAAATTCCTATTGCAGATATGCTAATGGGCGGCAGCTAAAAAAGTCTGAAGACATATCATAAGGAAAATTCAACTCCTCCGCGATTCAAACTGGTTTGGGCTTATTCCTAGGCCAGTTTTTTTTAAAACTATCTCATCAGTTTTATGCCCAAACCTGCTATTTTTCCTCCCCCTAAAATTAGAATCCAGGCGAAAACACACCAAGTAATTAAGTTAAAGAGTTTAAAGATATTTTCTTGGGGGAGAACTTTTTCTATCTGATTTTGAATGTCTTCTTGAATTTGCTCTTCTAATTGTTCTGGGCTTAGGTTGGCATTTTTTGTTGCGCTTTGTTCTGCTGTTACCTCTGTTTCATTTGCTTTAAAAATAGCCGGCAAATCTCTTTTTCCTTGAATCATAGTATAAGAAGAAAAGATAGCCCAACCGATTAGAAAAAGGCCAGTGATTAAAAGAATTATGCCGATAAATTTGTTTGCCGCCATAAGTTTTTAAATTGTTAAAATCTAATAATTAAAGTTTTCTAAATTCACAAATGTGTTTAAAATCACAGCTTTTACACTGCCAGCCAGGAGTTGCCAAAAACTGGCTTTCTTTTATTTTTTTTATCTTTTCTCGGATTTTGTCTTTGATTTCTTCTCTTTCTTTTTCTGTGCTTGAAAAAGAAAGTTTTTTATTATCTCTGAGATAATAATAGGTTAGTTTTTCAGGAACTTGGCCAGCAATCTCTTTAACTGCCATTTGATAAATCAAGAGCTGATCCTTGTCTTTTTTAGAAAGCTTGTCTTTTGTTTTTCCCGTTTTGTAATCAATAAGCTCTAGCGTTCTGTCGGGCAGCTCGTCTACTCTGTCAATTTTACCTTTCAGTATGTCTTCTCCTAATTTTAATCTAAAATCTAATTCTAAACCAGGCCGGGCTTCAATGGTTTTAATTTTCGTTTCGTTTTTAGCGTAATCTTTAAGAAAATTATCAAGAATTTTTTCTCCTAGCTTGTAAAATTCTTTTTTTTCTTTTTGGCTATTGTACCATTCGTCAATCCAGTTATTTTTGTATAATTCTTTTAGTATCTTCAATTCCTCTTTTTGGTCAAAGGTTTTTTGCTGTTTCTCCTGAAAAAGGTTTTCTTGGCTTTTTGAATTCGTTTCTTGCTTAATAAGATATTGATACAAAGTATTGTGAATTGTCTTGCCAAAACTCAAAAAAGCATTGCCTTTTCTGGGCACTTTTAAGATATGCGCAAATTTATATTGCAGGGGGCAATTATCAAAAGCAATAAACTGGCTGTAAGAAAAGTGTTTGGGCAAACTTAATTTTTTTAAAGCCGCTGTTTGTTCTTTGGTCTGTTTAATTTGCTTTTTCGGCTTAATTTCTTTTTTATTTAAAAATTTTGAATCCAATTCTTTTAAAAACCGAGAAGGTCTTTTTTGCCTTTTGCCTCCATAATTCTCAGCCAAAGAAAAGAATAGGCCTTGTTTGGCTCTGGTCATAGCTACATAAAACAACCTTCTTTCTTCCTGCAAATGAATATCGCCTGACGGCAGGGTTTCCTTTATTAACGGTTTAGGGATCTCAATAGCTTCTTTGCGTTCTATGGTTGGAAACCTTTTGTCAACTAAGTTAGGAACAAAAACATATTTGAATTCTAAACCTTTGGCTGCGTGAATGGTCATTATTTTTACTGCGTCAGGGCCTTTTTCTATATCAAAATCCAAAGATCCGGTTTCTCCTGATTCAATTTCCATATCAAGCAGGGCTATGAAGTTGGGCACAGTGGGTTCTAAATGGCTTTCTTCAAACTGCTTAATTTTGTCAAAAAATTGGGTTATTAATTCAATATCCCTTTCTCTTTCCTGTTTCACGAGATTTTTTAAATAGCCAGTATCATTTAAAAAAGCCAGGGCAACTGGATAGACATTCTGTTCTCTGGCTAACTTAGTATGTGTTTTAATCCAACCAAGGAGTTGGTTTATCTTTTTTAAGGCGTCTTTGGAAAGTCCTTTGATAATGTTGGCTTCGTTTAAACTTTCATAAGTTGATTGGGCTTTCTTGTTGCTGTATTGATTTATTTTTGCTAAATCAGACCAAGAAATATTTAAAAAACTGCCAGCTAAAATTCTGTTTAAAGAAGCGCTTTCGTGATAATTATCAAGCATTTTCAGATAGGAAATTATATCAAGAATTACTGGCTGAGAATAAAGTCCATAAGAAGCCAAAAAGTCATAAGGCAATTTTTCTCTTTCAAACTCTTTAGCAAAATTCTTAGCTATTTCGTTAGTCCGGCAGAGCACGGCAAAATCGGAGAAATTAGCTTCCTTGTCTGCATTCATTAACTCTAAAATTTTTTTTGCCACCCCGCTCGTTTCTTCTTCTGCGTTCTTAAAATGAAGACATTGTATGGTCCCCTGTTTTTCTTTAGAGGAATACAATTTTTTGGTAAAAGCGCCTTGATGTTCTAAACGGTCGGGATTATTCAATTGTATAAAATCATAAGAGAGGTCTAGGATATTTTGGGTAGAACGGTAATTTTGCTTTAAAATTATCTCTTTAGTTTCGGGAAAATCTTTTTTAAATTGAAGTACATTGCTTATAGAAGCTCCCCTAAAACGATAAATTGATTGGTCATCGTCGGCACAAACGGTTAAGTTATTCGTCGGCTGAGCCAAGAGCTTAACAAGCTCGTATTGAGCATAGTTAGTATCTTGAAATTCATCTACCAAAATATACTTAAATTGATTTTGATATTGTTTTAAGATAGCTGGTCTTTTTTCAAAGAGTTTTAAGCAGTAATTGATTAAATCGCCAAAATCCAAAGTATTGTTGTCTAATAAAAGCTTTTGGTAGGTATGATAAGCGTCAGCTAGTTCATTTATTCTTTTTATCTCTACTTCTGCCTCTTGTTCTTTGCTTTTTTCTTCGTTTTTTATTGCCTTGCTAGTAAAAACTCCGCTATCAAAGTTCCTCTTTAGCTTATCGGCGTATTCTAGATAATCTTTTGGATAAATGATTTCATCTTTGCATCTGGAAAAATGTTGAATTAAAGCATGAATAAATTTTGTTGGCGAACCAAGCGGACGATAATAGTCAAGATTAAACTTGTCAAAATTTTCTTTTATTAAAATCCAGGCCGCTGTTTCATCTACAATTTTAAAATCATTGCTAATCCCGATATCTAAAGCATGTTCTTTTAAAATCCTCTCGCAGAATGAATGGAATGTGGAAACCCAGAGGTCTAGATAACCAAAAGGAAGCAGTCTGTCTACCCTTTCTTCCATTTCTTCGGCTGCTTTTTCGGTAAAAGTAACGGCTAATATTTCATTGGAATCAGCTAGTTTCTGTTCTATTAAATAAACTAGCCGTTGAGTGATTGCGGTAGTTTTTCCAGTACCTGCTCCGGCCACAATTAAAAGCGGTCCGTTTTTATGCAAAACCGCTTTTGCTTGTTCTTCATTAAGCTGTTTTTTATCCATTCACTTATTTTAAAACAGCTATTCCCTTTTTTCAACGAAAAAGGCGCTGGATAACCAACGCCTGATTTGTCTCAGAAGGGAGAAAGCAGATTTTGGATTTCATCGCAGATAGAACCAACTGGGGTTTCAGGTAGAATTGAGCATTGAGATAAAGAAACTCCGAAATATTCTTCTAGTTCGTTAATTAGAAGGGCAATATCGGCTGAACTAACCCCGCAATTGATAAGAGTGTCAGAGGCCTCTATTCTTCCATGATAGTGCATTACTCGAGCAATAAGCTCACAAACCTCATCTTCCAATGGTTTTATTGCTTCTACCATCTGGTCCCTCCTTGGCGAATTGAAGTGAAACAAACTATTATTAAATTAAAATATTTCCTATTTTTTGTCAATTAAAAAGCCGGGGTCTGGCTGACCCCGGCCAATCTCTCCTAAAAAGCGCTTAGATTGAAGCTGAAGGATCTGGTATTTAGCCCTTTGCAGTCCCAGAACTCAACCGTAAAAGTTACTTGTGATTCTTGCTTGGCTAAGCATTTTGGGCATTTTGCCTGGACCACGAAGTAGCCCTCTTGTTTTAGCTCTGGAAACCTAGCTGGATCCAGTCGGCTCATTAGGCCGTGTAAAGTAATGAGTTGAACCTGCCGGCCTTCCAGATTTAGGTAGGCGGTAATATTGTCTTGCAGAGTAACAGTGACCTTATAGGCCTTGGTTCCTTCGCTATAGGTTTGGTTGTAAGCTCTAAACAGATAGTAGCAAAGGTAAGGACATTCTTCAGATAAAGGTTCGCATCTGACGAAATCCAAACTAATCTCCGGTTCAATGACTCGCGTTACACAAGAGTCCTGATACGAAGAGTGTTGCTCTGCCACTTTCGGGCATTCCGTCACCGCTTGTGGTTGTGAATAATTACAGCACAAGCCGATTGCCAAGGCAGCCACCAGGGCCGCTAAGCTTACCGACACTCCAATGACTAGCTCTTTCATTTGATCCTCCTATAGGATTGGTAGTTTACGGTTCTTACCCTTGCCCACAGAAGAATCATCTATCACCTCCATTATAGAATAGTTTGTATTCTACAACTTATTTGTATTTTTGTCAATGTTAAAAATTTGCGTCGAATTACTTCTAGCGTTATTAATAAATTAGGCGCAGGATGATATAATAAAAAAAATGAAAGGCTTAGCAATATTTTACAAACCAAAAAGAATAAGTTCTTACGACCTAATAAGAAAAGTCAAAAAACTTCTGAATCAAGAAAAAATTGGCCATGGCGGCAGTTTAGATCCTTTAGCAGAAGGAGTTTTAATATTAGGCCTTCAAAAAGAAGGCACTAAACAATTAACTAAGATTCTAAAGGGCACTGAAAAGGAGTATCTAGCTGAAATTGCTCTGGGTGCTGTTTCTGACACTTATGATGCGCAAGGAATAATAACTTCCAATCAAATGGGACAAGAACTTATTAAAAAATGGCCCTCTAGAAACAAACTTAATGAGGTTTTAAAAAGCTTTTTAAGTGATTATCTTCAAACGCCCCCTAAATTTTCTGCTGTAAAGCTAAAAGGCGTCCCTGCTTATAGATTAGCCAGGCAAGGAAAGGAAGTTAACTTAGGTCCTAGAAAAGTAAAAATCAAGGAAATAGAACTTTTAAGCTATGAGACAGACAAAAATAAGGCCTTTTTAAAACTTAGGTTGGTAGTAAATTCTGGTTTTTACGTCAGGAGCTTTGCTAATGATTTGGGAAATAAACTAGAAACCGGAGCTTATCTTAAAGAGTTATGTCGCACAAGAGTGGGACAATTTACAATAAATGAGGCAATAACTATAAACGATTTAAGCTCTAATTTTTTAGAATTATATTTTAAAGCCCAAGGACGAGTACAAAAAGTATTTTTTCGAGACACTGCTCGTCGATGGGCAAGAAAGCTAAAGCTTAATGGTGAAGCAAAGAATTTGCCCAATGGCCAAGAAATAGAAATTATAGCGCAAGGAAGAAATACAAATCTTGATATTTTTCTTGAAAAAATAAAAAAAGGGCCAATGCTCGCCCAAGTTAATTCTTATTTTTATTATTATCGCAAACCGCAAATCAGATTTAATAAATTCAAAATTTATTAAAATAAAGGCGACCTATAATTAAGAAGGCCGCCATATTTATTCCTCATAAGCTTCTATCAGTGCTCATTTTAGTATGAGCTGGATTAACTACTCTATGTTCGGGTGTTTTTCTGATCCATAGGGCCAAAATTCCACGTATCAACCATACTTGTTTTTTCCCAGCAGGATATGGATATAGTGCTGGGCCCCAACGGATAAAGCCCAATCCTTTTCGTATTGTTATGACTTTGCCCGACTCAGTTCTCCATACATACATCTTGGGATTGAACAGCGAAAGCAATTTTTGAAACCAATATTTCCTAAACAATCTCCGAAAATATCTCCTCATATCTCTCACCTCCACTCCCTTGTGGGAAATATTTTGTGCTGCACATATTCTCAGCTTCTTTCTTTTGAGTCGTATTGCCTTGGTGAATAAAGACCAAATCTATTCCTCTGCCACCTTCTTAGAAGCTCGCCTGTTGTTGAGAGCTCTCCTTTTAGGAAAGCATCTAGTTTTTCGTCCATTAAACGCGCTAGAGGATCCACATTAACAACAACGGCTTTGGAACGCGAACTGGTTCCAATGAAACTAAATAATCTCCGCCACTTTTCTTTTCTGCGTTTTCTTCTCATAATGCGCTTGAACCTATCCACTCTCAATTTTACTTCTTCCCAACTTTTTGGCTCTGGCATTTTTAACTTCACCTCCACTCCCTTGTGGGAAATATTTTGTGCTGATCTTATAATAGTGAATTATCTTTAAAAAATCAAGTTCAAATCTCAAAAGACAAAAAAGGGGCAATATTTGCCCAAGTTAATTCTTAAATTCTAAAATTCAGGAAAAAATGAAAAATACATTAAAACCCTTGACAAGAATATTAAAAGGTGTACAATGAAAATGTCCCAATACCTTGTGTTGGTACGAGAGCCAACCGAGGAGTCTGAGAAACTCCTCAAATGTGAAACGCGAGAGGGTCCTACCAGTGCTCTCTCATATCACACATCGATACCAGGAGGGGACGATGCTCGTCCCCTCCACAACAGTTCTTTTACAATTCATTCTTGTATCTGGGGTCTACAATATTTTCTCTATCTTCTTTCCCACACCGTAGACCCCATTTTTTTTATATTCTATATTATTTCGCCTCGAGCGATTTTTTATTTCCAAAAAACTTTAATAACTTAATAACAAAGATAACAAATTTTAATATTTTTTAATAAAAAAGCGCCAGATTCCTCCGGCGCTTACAGGATTCCCTGCTTAGCGAAAACCGATATATTCGGCAAAGTTTCTTGTTATTCTAATGCTCTTTTCAATCCATTCCACAACTGTTTTCTTGGTTACTCCTCCCTTGAGGTCCAAGTTAAATTCAAGGACTGGATCATTGTCTTCATCTAAGTAGGCCTTCCCATAGCGTTTATTCCGATTCCATCTATTGATTTGATATATAGACGGAGAAGGCGACATGGTAAAACTTGCTCCTATGGCCAGACTCTCAAATTCTGTGGTGTTATTGATGTCCTCGTCATAGACGATAAGCACCAGCTTGATTTCTGAATAACGGTCTGTCACACTCCAATAAGGAGTTCCGTCGTTAGCTATTCCACGTATATAACTGATAGAATAGCTAACATCGTAGAGGCAGCTTGAAATCTGCGTAGCGTTGAGATCATCGTATGTGTAGTATGTACCGTCAGCAAATGTGACGCTAGCCATCATAGCCATTATTAAAACAATGACTCCGACTAATATTCCCATCTTCTTCATTAGAACCTCCTCGATTCTAGAATTAACTGCACTGCGCTTCGTAGGTCCATTCTCCAACATAATTTTCTGTGTTACAACACTTATCACCTCCGTTGTAAAGAGCTATTTTATATACTAGCCTTAAATTAGCTTCTGTCAAGCCGCTTGATTAAATATTATAGCTATAATTTCCCAGCTTCAATCTTTTCTCTAATCTCTTCTAATTTAGTTTCAATAAAATAGAGATTATGAATAGTTAAAAGCTTTCCTGCCAACTGTTCTTTGGCTCTAAAAAGGAAGCTAATTTGAGCCCTGGTCCATTTTTGACAAACCGGACACTGGCAACTTTTTTCTATTGGTTCAAAGCTATTTTGGTATCTATTAGAGCTTAAATTCAAATAACCATTATCAGTAAAAGCTGTTCCGTGCCTAGCCACTCTTGTTGGCAAGGCACAGTCAAATAAATCAATTCCCAGCTTAACAATATCTTCTATCACATCCAAATCACCAATGCCTAAAAGATGATGGGGCCTTTGAAAATCAATCTTTTCATTAACCCAAGAGATTGTTTTATACATATCTTTTTTGCTTTTGCCTAGAGCCCCGCCAATGGCAATGCCAAAAACCGGCAGATTATTAACAAATTTAGTTGACTCCTCTCTTAGCTTTCTATAAATTCCTCCTTGAATAATCCCAAAAATTTCCTGTTTTGATTTCTCTTTTTGAGCTTTTTTGATAAATCTTTCAAACCATTGATGGCTAATATTCATTTCTCTTTCAGCAATCTTTTGGCTATCCATAGGACTACCGCAAACATCCAAGAGATATATAAAATCAGCCCCTAGCTGTTTTTGAACTTCAAAAGATAATTCTGGGGTAAGCAAAATCTCTCTTCCGTCTCGAGGCGAGCGAAATCTAGCTCCTCTTTGGCTAATTTTCAAAAGATTCTTTCCTTTTTTCTCTAGCTTTTTCGTTCCCGGAAAAATAGAGCCAATCTTACCCAAGCCAAGCTCGCTGCCTTTGCCCAAAGAAAAAACCTGAAACCCGCCCGAATCAGTAAAAATCGGCTTATCAAAATTAAAAAATTTATGAAGCCCGCCTCCTCTTTTTACTGTTGCTGATCTATTTAAATCCAAAAAATGAAAAGTGTTGCAAATCTGGCACTGGACATTAGCTTCTTGGGCCTCTACTGCTCCTTTTATGACGCCCAGAGTAGCTACTGGGATAAAAGCAGGAGTTTTAATAACTCCATGAGGAGTGTTAATCTCACCTATTCTGGCTTTAGATTTCTTAGATTTTTTTAAAACTTTGAAATTATACATTTTTTAAGAACCATATCTTTTTCTTTCTAAATCCCTTACCCCTTT
This sequence comes from uncultured Candidatus Saccharibacteria bacterium, assembly GCA_964636195.1. Lineage (GTDB taxonomy): Bacteria > Patescibacteriota > Minisyncoccia > Minisyncoccales > PEYH01 > CAZWQR01. The sequence goes on along the minus strand of CAZWQR010000004.1, from coordinate 4,460 downwards.
TTCATCAAAACCAAAATGGTGGGCAATTTCATGCCAAACTGTTCTTTTGACCCTCTCTTTAATAGCGTCAGTGTTTTGGTGGCGGCCTTCAATCACTCTTTTGAATAAAGTTATCTTGTCTGGCAAAACATTGCCGTAATAAACGCCTCTTTTGGTTTGAGGCACACCCTGATACAAGCCAAAAAGCGAGTGTCCTCTAGCCACCCCCGCTCTTGTCAATTGTGCTTTAGTAGGCAAATCTTCAATCACAATCTCTACATTATCCATTTTAGTCCTTATTCTTTCAGGCAATTCTTCAATAGCTTGCTGGACTAATTGTTTAAAATCATATTTCATACTTGATTTAAGATTATTAAAAGTATAGTATAAAAAAAGAAAATACACAAAGGAGGGTGCTATGACGCTGCAAATAACGCTAAAGCAGGTGCTCAATTGGAGGAAAACGCCTAGAGATTACGATATGGAGTTCAGCAAGTTTGATCTGCCGATATGGCCAGAAGAGTTCATAAGGGGCTGGCATATTCCAGCCAAAAAGAAGGTAACAATCTTGATAGTGCCCGGGTTTAGAACCAATAAAGGGCTCTATCTAGAGTTAGCTCAAGCTTACCATAATATGGGCTTTCCAGTTACACTCTTTGATGCTAGAGGTCAAGGCGAAAGCAAAAGCTCAATCAACTTTTCTTTTGGATACTACGAAGTTGAGGATATCCAACGAATTATACGTGCTTTTCCCGGTAAATACGCTCTCTTAGGTTTTTCTTGCGGCGCTACAGCAGGCCTCATTGCCTCCTTGGCAATGCCCAACAGCGTTGCAGTTACCATAGCCGACAGCGCATTTGTCAGCTTGAAAAGAATCAAGCATCACAGCAGAGAAAACCCTGTTCAAAGATTACTGATGAACCGCCTGCTCACTATGATTGAAAAATGTCAAGAAAGAATTCCTGGCTTCTCAGAATATCTTAACCTTGAGCAGAGATGCCAAGAGCTGAAAAAAGTACTTTTTATCCACGGCAAGAATGACCGCACAATAAGATGGACCAATTCTGAGTTTATGTTTGACAAAGCTCAATATCCAAAACAGCTTTGGCTCCCTCGTCAGGCCGGCCATTGCGAGGCAGTGATGAGATATAGCGAACAGTACCTTAAAACCACCGCAAACTTCATTGAAAAATGCCTTCTTGTAGAGGAATAGCCCTGCTATTCCTCTATTTTTTATTGACAAAAAATTAAAATAATTACATTATTATATAAAATAATCCTATTTTTATAGGGGAGGTGCGCTATGAAAGAAGAGAAAGGAATTGATGCTTGCGATGCGGTAGCTTTCTTCTTCATACTCGTTGGAGCGTTCTTTATAGCAATAGAAGCCAGCGGTATGAGCAAAGCCAGCCCAAATGTAGGCTATGGAATAGGTTCTTTCGTTGCCGCTATCGGCTTTGGCGCCATAATCTGGCACAATAAAAAATTCCTTCTCAAGTTATTCAAATAGAAGGAACTAATCTCTGGGGGTTGGCAAAGGCCTGCTCCCTTTTTCTCTTAAATTAAAAAATAAATAACATCTCCGTCTTGTACCAAGTAATCTTTTCCTACTGTCTGCAACGCTCCCCTATCTCGGGCTTGATGCCAAGAACCGAGGTCTATTAATGTATCCCATTTAATAACTTCTGCTCTGATAAACTTTTCTTCAAAGTCAGAATGGATTTTACCTCCTGCTTGCGGTACTTTTGTGTCCTTTTCTACTTCCCAGGCCCTGATTTCTTTTTCATTCATAGTAAAAAAAGTTATCAAATTAAGAAAATCAAAACATTTATTAATCAAAATATTTAATTGGCTCTCTAGTCCCATTTCTTCGGCTTCTTCTTTACTTAAAGCGCTTAATTCTTCTTCAATTTTAACATCCAAAAAGAGATGTTCTTTTTTGGCTAAATCTTCTGTTAAGTCGGGCTTTTTCCCGGAATAATTATAAAGATAAAGAACTGGTTTGGAGGTTAGCAAAAATAAATCCGGCAGCTCAATATTGCAATTTTTAATAAAGTTTCCTTGTTCTAAACATTGTTTGGCTAATTTAACTAATTCTAACTCTTTTAATAAGGCCTTGTCCTGGCTCTTAGCTTCTTTTTCAAGCTTTGTTAACCTATTATCAATAGTTTGCAAATCAGCTAAAATTAACTCTGTATTAATCGTCTCTATGTCGCTTTGGGGATTAATCTTATTCTCTACATGAGCAATTTCTTTGTTCCCAAAAAATCTGACCACCTCTAAAATTACATCCACTTCCCTAATATAAGCCAAAAACTTATTGCCCAAACCTTCACCCCTGGAAGCGCCCTTGACTAGTCCGGCGATATCCACAAACTCAATAGCTGCCGGAATAACCTTGTCTCTTGAAAATTTGTCAGACAAGGCGTTCAAGCGCTTGTCAGCGACTTTAACTACGCCCACATTGGGTTCAATGGTACAAAAAGGATAATTGGAAATATCAACGCTTTTTTCGGTAAGCGCTTTAAAAAGGGTTGATTTTCCTACATTAGGGAATCCAACAATTCCAACCTTCAACATAAATACAAATAAATAATTTTCGGGCTTGTGCTTAGTCCGACTAAGCACAACAAACTAAGCACAACATAAGCACAGAATCAGACAATTCCAACCTTCAAGATATTAGTTCATCTTAAGTAAAATTCTTTAAAAAATCAAAGGAAATAATAAAAAATTTGACAATTTTCAAAAAATAATGTAATCTTAATTTCTAGTACTGTAAAAAACGGGGGGCTAAAAGATGAAGAGATAGACTAAGGATTAATGATAGAAAAGAATCTAACAACAGGGTTTTAAACAGAATTTCAAAAAATCACTTTAGGAGAAAAGATAATGCGAAAAAGAAAAAGAATTGCTTTGGTTTCTCATGATGGAAGAAAGCTAGCAATGTTGAGATGGGTAAATTCCAGACGTGATTTCTTAAAGGAATTTAAACTTATTGGAACGTCGGGAACGGCTAAAGCAATTTCTGAAGTTTGTGACTTAGAAATAGAAAGCTCTAGCCATGGAATGGGCGGAGGCGATATTATAATCGCCAGCCAAATTCTAAAAGGAAAAATAGATGTATTAATTTTTTTCATTGACACAATGACGCCCCATGGGCACGAACACGACGTCCAAAGCTTAATTAGAACAGCAACTACAATGGATATTCCTTTTGCATTGAATAATTCTACTGCAGATCTAATTATTGGTTCTTTGGACTCAAAAAAACAATAAAAAGGTTTTTGGTTCTTGAGACCACTACCGATTGATTGCGTTTCAAAACGCCCATTTCAAAACGCCCAGTTGCAAAACCGGGCGTTTTTTAATCTTATTCTCGGGCTTGTGCTTAGTCCGACTAAGCACAACAAATGGCCGTTTTTTTCAGTTTTGTTTCTTGAAGACGATGAGGACCCCAAGGAGATAGATTAAAATAGCTGTAATTATTATCCAGATGTATAAACAGCCTAAAATGGCTAAAAGAATAAAAAGAATTAAAAATATAATTAAACCCAAGATAAAAACTTTATCTTTCAAAAAATTTACTCTTTTCCCTTGTCCAAACTGAAAATTATCTCTCTTTTTTTCATAAATTAACAACCTCCAGACGACAAATGTTAACAACGTTATTAAGATAAGAATCCGTACACTTACGCAATGGCCAAATATGAACCAAGCAATAAAAGCAACAAGAACTAATAGGGCTGCTAAAATAAACCACTTTAGAGCTTGTTTCGTTTTTTTCTTATATCTTAAAGCACCCATAAGAGCGCATAATGCGGCTAATATGAAAATCAGCCACCAAGGCAAACAGCTAAAGCACCTATCAGTAAAACCACTAAATAAGTCTCCTACGGCAGCTAAAAAACTAGGACGCTCTTCTTGAGTGATTGCTTCTTTTATTAAGTTTTCTCCTGTGGAGCTTTCTCCCTTAGTTATTGGAGCGGACCCCGGACTTGGTTCAGGTCCTGACTCGGAAGTTGTCGGAAGATAACTTATTATTCCTCCTCCGCCATTTGTTTGCTCTTCTCCTTGTCTCTCATCTTCACTACCTCCTGTTCCATCTCCTGTATCAGTTTCTGAACAAACAATAGTAAAACTATGTTCTTTGCCTATGGTTGCTGGCGAAGCATGAGAAATACAGCGGTAGTAATAAGTAACGCCTTCTGTCAATCCGGTTAAAGTTACGTCGTGATTTAAATATTTATCACTGCCCTTATCGTCTCCCTCTACATAATAATCATAGCCGTAATAATTTGGACCTTCAGATAAATCAAATTGATTCGGTAAAGTGCTATATATAACTTGGCTAGTAGCTTTATAATTTGTGTTCCAGCTAATAGTGACACTTGGTTTTGGCCCGCAACAATCAATCAATAATTCCCTTTCTCCTCTTATAGTTAGTCCTGGAGGCAGTCCTCCACCCCCTCCGCCGCCAG
>CAZWQR010000003.1:0-42297 GCA_964636195.1 uncultured Candidatus Saccharibacteria bacterium | reverse complement strand
AGCCCTCTTACAATGCCTATGCTTTTATAATCTTTTAAAGATTTTGTTTTTCTGTTAAGATAACAATATGTCCCTGGTAAGAAATAATAAGATAATAAGATTATTTGCTCTATTTGTGCTGTTTTTTTTAGTTCTTTTTTTTCAAACATCTTTGAGAGGTTTTTTTTATAATGTAAGCCAACCCCTAGAGAATTATTTTTTTGAGGCCGGCAAAAAAAGCTCTGATTTTTTTGAAGGGCTTTTCTTTTTTACCAAAATTAAAAAGGAAAATCAGTTTTTAAAAGATGAAAATGAGCAACTTTTATCTCGTTTGGTAGAGCTAGAGGATTTAAGGAGAGAAAACCAGAGACTAAGGACTGCCTTTGAGTTGGGCATCGCCCAAAAATTTTTACTAAAAGAAGCAAGGCCTATTTTAAGAAATACTGATGAGGATTTCCTTTTAATTAACAAAGGCAAACTTGACGGGATTGAAAAAGGAATGACTGTAATGAATTTTCAGAATGTTTTAGTAGGCCGTATTGTGGAAGTTTACGATAAAACTTCAAAGGTGTTGTTGATTTCAGACCAAGACACAAAATTCAGTGTTGAGGTTAAAGGAGAAAAGATCAACGGCTTATTAAGGGGGATTGGCCAAGGAAGGGTGCTCTTAGATTTAGTGCCCAAAGAGGAGGAGCTAAGCTCAGGAGATTTAATAAGCACGGCCGGTTTAGAGGGTGGATTTCCTCAAGGGCTTTTAGTGGGAAAGATAAAGGATATCGAAAGAACTGATTTAGCGCCCTTTCAGAAAGCAAGCGTGGAACCTTTTTTTGACATAGCTAAAAATACTAATTTATTGGTTATTTTAAAAAATGAGCTGGATTAAATCTTTAGCTTTTATACTTTTCTTTTATTTACTGACTATTTTCCAGAGCAGTTTTTTAATCCATTTCGCTTGGCACAATACTTGTTTGAATTTAGTGTTGTTGGTTTTAATCGTTTTGTTTTTTAAGAAAAAACGAGAAATTAACGAAGGATTTTTATTATCGTTTTTTGCTGGGTTTTTTATTGATATTTTTTCCTCCCATTTCTTTGGTTTAGTTATTTTGCTTTTTTTCTTAATTTATTTACTAATAGAAAAGATTAAAAAATACTTTTTGGCTACCAGTTTTTGGAGTTTTTGCATTGTCTTAGGAGCTAGTTTAATTTTTTACTATTTAGTTTTCTTTCTGTTCAATATTTTTAGACCGCATTATTTCAATGTTTTTACGATTCTCTATAATTTTTTAATTGGCATTTTAATATATTTTATTGCTAAATTGGTATATGTTTTTACAGAGCAATGGTTTAGCAAATAAGAGGATTAAGCGGGCTGGCAAAGAGATTGAACCAGAGGAAATACTTTGGGACGCTTTGGCTCAAAAAAAAGAAGATATCTTTGAAAAAAAGATAGAAATTCCCTTGAGAAAATGGCCCTTAAAATTGATCCTCTTTCTTTTTTCTCTACTGCTTGTCTTTGTGACAATCAGAGTTTTTCAATTTCAGTATTTTAATTATGATAAATATTCTGCTTTAGCAGAGAAGAATAAATTTGTAAGCACTTCCTTAAAAGCAGAGCGCGGCGTTATTTACGACAGAAATTTCAGTCAGTTAGTTTTTAATCGGCCCTCTTTTAATTTAGTCTTTAAAAAATCGGATTTTTTAGGCGCTGATAAAGATAAGGTTTTAAAAAAAATAGCTTGGATTTTGGGATCTGACAAATCAGATATAGAATCTCTGATTGAAAGCCCTGAACAAGAAGTTGTAATTGCTCGAGACCTAAGCTATAAACAGCTGATTCTTTTTGAATCCTCTTCTAAGCAGTTGCAGGGTTTTAAAATTCAAAATGCCAGCGTCAGATACTATCAGGACGGAGAGGTATTCAGTCATGTTATAGGTTACCATCGTCAGACTGGTCAAGATGCTGCTCTAGAGGCTTCATATAATAAAGAGTTGAGCTCAAAGCCCGGCGAGATAAGGTATGAAAGAGATGTTTATGGCAATATTATTTCTCAAGAACTAGTTTCCGAAGCCCAATCAGGAAATAGCTTGGTCCTCTGGTTAGATTCAGCGCTTCAAAAAAAGCTTTATGAAGTTTTTTCAGAAGAAATCAAAAAAGTTGGAGCTACCAGGGCTTCGGCTGTAGCTCTTGACCCAAAGACAGGCGGCGTTTTGGCAATGGTTAGTTTGCCCAGCTACGATAACAATCTTTTCTCTCAAGGCATTAGTCAGAAAAATTGGCAAATCCTTTCCCAAGACAAAAATATGCCCTTTTTAAATAGGGTGATTGGCGGCCGTTATCCTACTGGTTCTACAATAAAACCCCTGATAGCTTCTGCCGCTTTGCATGAAGGTATAATAACCAAAAATACCACTATTAATTGTAAGGGTGAGATTGTGATAGAAAATCCTTGGTTTGAAGACCAACCCTATATCTTCAAAGATTTTAGGGCTCACGGGATCACTGATGTTTATAAAGCTATCGCAGAATCTTGCAATGTTTTTTTCTATACAGTTGGCGGCGGGTATAAAGATTTTAAAGGCTTAGGGCCTGACTTGATTAAATACTATCTTTCTCTTTTTGGTTGGAATGAAAAATTAGGCATTGATTTACCCGGTGAGATAGCTGGTTTTATTCCGGACAAAGATTGGAAAAAGGCTAATTTTAAGTCTCCTGAGAGTGTTTGGATGCCCGGAGATACTTATAATCTTTCTATCGGGCAAGGTTATTTGTTAGTAACTCCTTTAGAAGTAGTTTCTTCTTTTGCCAGTTTAATCAATGGAGGTAAGCTTTTGAAACCCCAGCTGGTACATCAGATAATTGACAAGAATAAACAGATTGTAGAAGAATTTGAGCCCCAAGTTATTAGAGAAGATTTTATTGACGAAAAGAATTTAGCCATTGTAAAAAAAGGTATGAAGGGCACGGTTGATTATGGTTCAGCTGTTATTTTAAATAGTTTGCCCGTTGAAGCGGGCGCTAAAACCGGTACAGCAGAAATTGGCAAAGATGATTATTACCATTCTTGGATAACGGTTTTTGCCCCCTATGACGATCCAGAAATTGTAATAACTTTAATAGTGGAAGGCGCTTATGGTATGCATAAAGCAGTTGCTCCGACTGCTCTTCAGGTTTTGGATTGGTATTTCAATCTTGACAGATAAATAGAGATATTATGTAGTATGGATAGAAACTTAAAGGATGTTGTTCATAAAAGAGGCCGAAGAAAGACAAAGGCTATTGACCGAGGAGCTCATCAAGACCTATGATTCGCAGGGCGAAGTGATCAAGGAGGTTGTTGAGACCTATAAATACAATTCGCAAGGCCAGATAGCCGAGAGAGTCGTCAAGACCTACGGTTTACAGGTCAAGTGAACATTATATATACTCTTCTGCCCGATAGATCGTCAACAGGGTGGCGCCTAGCGCCGCCCTTTTAATATTTGTCTTTTTTTGAAAAATCTCCTACAATTAAACAATATGGTTCAATTAAGAGAGATTAAAAAAGAACGTCTCAAAAAAATTGAGGCCTTGAAAAAATCGGGTATTGAGCCCTATCCTTTAGAGACTCGCAGAACTCATAACATTTCTGAGGTTTTAGATTCTTTTTCAAAATTAGCAAAGAATAAAAAAGAGATCGTTGTAGTCGGCAGAATTCGTTCTTTTAGAATACACGGCGGAGCCACTTTTGCTGATTTAGAGGACATGAGCGGGAAAATTCAGCTGTTTTTTAAAAAAGACCATCTTGGGCCTAAAAAATATGATTGGCTTTTGAAGTTTTTAGATATTGGTGATTTTATTGAAGCCAGAGGCGAGGTTTACAAGACAAAAAAAGGAGAGAAATCGTTATTAATCGCTGACGCTAAGATACTTTCTAAATCAATTCTTCCTTTACCCGAGAAATGGCATGGCTTAAAAAACAGAGAAGAGCGTTTTAGGAAAAGATATCTTGACCTGATAATGAATAAAGAGGCGCGAGAAAAGTTTGTTTTGCGTAGCAAAATTATCCAAGAATTGCGCAAATTTTTAATTTCTAAGCAGTTTATAGAGGTGGAAACGCCAGTTTTGCAGCAGATTTATGGAGGCGCTAAAGCAAAACCTTTTAAAACCCACTTAAATGCTTTGGATATGGATGTCTATTTAAGAATAGCGCCAGAGCTTTATTTAAAAGAGCTTTTAGTGGGAGGTTTTGAAAAGGTCTTTGAAATGGGCCGAGTTTTTAGAAACGAAGGAATTGACAAACACCATAATCCTGATTTTACTTCTTTGGAATTTTATTGGGCTTATGCTGATTATAAGGATATGATGAAATTAACCGAAGAGATGATTAGCAAAGTTGTAAAAAAACTTTATGGAAGATTAACTATAGAATATGAGGGTAAAAAGATAAATTTTAAAACTCCTTGGAAACGAATTGAGTTTTATGACCTTTTAAGAAGAGACGCCGACATTGATCTAGAAGTCATTCATCCAATCGCGTTGAAGAAAAAGGCAGAAAAGCTTGGCCTTAAGATTGACAAAGGTGAAGGTAAGGCAGAAGTTGCTGATAAGATTTATAAGAAATATTCAAGAGATAAGCTGATTCAGCCGTGCTTTATTATTCACCATCCAGTGGGCGCTTTCCCTTTAGCTAAACCCCATCCTACTCTAGAAGGTCGGTTGGCTAATTTTCAGTTAGTCATCGGCGGTTGGGAACTAGTTAATGCTTTTTCTGAATTAAATGACCCTATAAAACAAAGGGAGATTTTTAGAGAACAGGAAAAAATGTATAAGCAGGGGTTTGAAGAAGCCCAAAGAACTGACGAGATCTTTTTGCAAGCCCTAGAGCATGGTATGCCCCCAGCAGCCGGTTTTGGCATGGGCATAGATAGATTAGTGGCTCTGTTAACCAATTCGCATACTTTAAGGGAAGTTATCTTTTTCCCCACAATGAAACCAAAAAATGATTGATATATCTTTATTAAAAGAACAGCCAGAAGTTGTTAAAAAGGCCCTTGCCTCAAGAGGGGTTTCTTTGGATTTTAATAAACTTTTGGAGCTCGACGCCAAGAAAAGAAAGCAGCTTAAACTAGTGGAAGAACTAAGAGCAAAACGCAATAGAATTTCTTCTGCTGGTAAACCCGACGATATTGAACAAGCAAAAGAGCTTAAAAATAATTTAAAAAGAGAAGAAGAACGACTAGCGGCTTTGAAAAAAGAGTTTAACGAGCTTTTTGTTTTGATTCCCAACATTCCTTTTGATGATGTGCCAATAGGCCTAGAGGGTGAGGTTGTCAGAAAAGAGGGAAGGCCTAAAGATTTTAATTTTGAGCCCAAAGATCATTTAGAGCTGGCAGAATTGCATAATTTGATTGATGTCCAAAGGGCGGCTAAAGTATCTGGCTCAAGGTTTGGAATATTAAAAAATGAAGGCGCTTTATTAGAAATTGCTTTAATAAATTTTTGCCTAGACAATATTCTCAAAGAGGGTTTTACTTTTGTGATACCCCCTACTTTATTAAGAGAGGAAATGATGCAAAAGATGGGATATATTGATACAAAGGAAGATTTGGCTGAGAGGTATTTTTTTGAAAAGGATAAATTGTTTTTAGCCGGTACGGCCGAGCAAATGATTGGTCCTATGCACGCAGACGAGGTTATAGAAGTTCCCAAAAGATATCTTGCCTTTTCTTCCTGTTTTCGAGAAGAGGCTGGTTCTTATGGCAAGGATACCAGAGGAATTTTCCGCGTCCATCAGTTTGATAAATTAGAGATGTTTTCTTTTGTAGAGCCCAAAGATTCGGAGAAAGAGCATCAGTTTTTAATTAGTTTGCAGGAAAAGCTGATGAAAAAATTGAAATTGCCTTATCAAGTGGTTCATTTAGGTAGTCAGGACATAGCTAGGCCTTCGGCCTCTACTTTTGATATTGAGACCTGGATTCCTTCACAAAATAAATATCGGGAGACGCATTCTGCTTCTAATTGTACAGATTTTCAGGCCAGGAGATTAAATATTAGGTTTAGAAAGGATAATCAATTGGAGTTTGTGCACACTTTAAATGCTACTGCTGTAGCGATGGGTAGAATGATAATTGCCATTTTAGAAAATAATCAGGATAGTCGGGGCAAAATTAGGATTCCCAGAGCCCTTCAGAAATATTTGAATTTTAAGACAATCATTTAGATTCTATGGAAGAAAGCTTCCTTCAAATTAAGGGTTTAAAAGTTTTTACAAGGATTACAGGAAAGGGGAGTCCTTTTTTAATATTGCACGGCTGGGGATCGAGCAGTGATTCCTGGCTTGAAGTTCAAAAAAATCTAGGGCAAAAATTTTCTGTTATTTGCTTTGACTTACCCGGTTTTGGAAAAAGCAGTTTGCCTGATTCAGTTTGGGACTTGGATAACTATGTTGAGCTTGTGATAGATTTAGTCAATAAGCTGGGCATAGAAAAATTTTATCTTTTAGGCCATTCTTTTGGCGGGCGGATTGCTATTAAGTTAGCCCTGGCTTTTCCTAAAAGAGTGGAACGATTGATATTGGTTGATGCGGCTGGTATTAGGGAACAAAAGAAAGGACTTTCTTTTGTTAAATTTTTTCGTTTTTTGGCACGATTTTCATTTCTTAAAAGAGCTTTTTATAAATTTGTGGTCAAAAGCAGCGATTATCTGCAAGCAACCGGAATAATGAAACAAGTATTTAAAAAGGTAGTTGAAGAGGATTTGAGAAATTTGTTGCAAGACATAGAAGTTAAGACCTTGATTATTTGGGGCAGGTTTGATAAAGCGACTCCTTTAAGAAACGGACGATTAATGAAAGAAAAGATAAAGAATTCCAAGTTAAAGATTTTAGAAACTGGCCATTCTCCCCACTTGAGGGCGCCTGAAAAACTTGTTCAAACTATTTATGAAAACTGAATTTTTCGAAAAACCAACATTGGACTGGGATGATTTCGTTATTGAAAATAAAGGTAGTTTTTTACAAAGCGCTGGTTGGTTTAAATTTAATAAGGGCTCAGTGCTGGGCGTGAGAATTAAAAAGAAGAATCAGTTGGTTTTGCAGGCCTTGCTTATTAAAAAAATTTTTCCTTTTTTAAAAAAATACTATTTTTATCTCCCTTATGGTCCAGTTTTAAAAAGGGACTTAAATGAAAAAGAGAGAAAAGCAGCGATGGATATTTTTTTAAACTCCCTTAATGAGGCGGTATTTGTCAGGATAGAGCCCTATTCAGAAATTATTTGGCCTACTGGTTTTAGCTTTAAAAAACCATTGAAAAGAATCCAGCCAGAGAATACTCTAATTTTGGATCTAGGGCGGTCAGAAGATGATATTTTATCTGATTTTGAGAAAAATGCTCGCTATAACGTGGGCTTAGCAGAGAGAAAAGGAGTTGAGGTGATAATAAAAAAGGAGTATGATCCAGGACTTTATCAATTACTCAAAAGGGTTTCTAAAAGGAATCGATTTCGTATTTTTGAGGAAGCGCATTACAAAAGATTCTTTGAGCTTGATGACAAAAATTTCAAAACAAGGCTTTTTTTAGGAAGATATAAAGAAAAGACAATTTCTGCTTATCTTGTGGTTTTTTTTAACAAAAAAGCAATTTGTTTGCATGGTTCTTCTGATTTAAGGTATAAAAAAGTTAAACCAGCCAATTTGTTGGTTTGGAAAAGAGCCCAATATGCTAAAAAGCACGGCTGTGAGGTGATTGATTTGTGGGGTATAGACGAAAAACGCTGGCCCGGAATGACAAGGTTTAAAAAAAGTTTTGGCGGGAATGTCCATACCTATCCCAAATCAAAAGACGTTGTTTTTAGCAAATTTTTGTACAAGAGTTATGTTGTCTTAAAAAAATTTTTATGATTTATCTTTTAATTCCTCTTTTTTTATTTTGGTTTATTCATGCTTTAAGAAGAAGTCTTTTTTTCTTTTATCTTTTTCAAATTAAAGAATATCGTTTAGACAGATTTTTAGAAGAAGTTAAAAGAAAAAAGCAATTGATCTTTTCTAACTATTTTTATCTCGGCTTAATTTTTCTTTTAGTTTGGTTGTTAACGATTAGCAATAAGGGTTTATCAAGGTGGGTTCTTGCTTTTGCCTATCTTTTTTTGAGCCTTTATTCTCTTTATCTTTTAGTCAAAAGAAGATGGCAATTGCCCGTTTTTACTTTTAAAATGATTCTCTGGTCAGGGCTGGCTTTAATCTGCGAAATTGGTTTATTCTTTTTATTATTAAACCATCTGGTTTTATATCTTGTCTTATTGGAGATTTTTTTGCCTTTGTTTTTATTTTTAGTATTGCGATTGATTCAGTTTTTTGTCTTTTTTGCCAAAGAAAGAGTAATTAGGAGGGCAAAAGCTAAAAGAGCAAAACTTAATTTAAAAGTGATTGGCATTACTGGCTCTTACGGCAAAACTACGACCAAAGAAATTCTTTACCAGCTGTTGAATACAAAATACAAAGTAGTTAAAACTAGAGAGCATGTTAATACAGAAATGGGAGTAGCTAAAACCGTTTTAAACCAACTTGATGGCAAAACAGAGGTTTTTATTTGCGAAATGGGAGCTTACAAAGTGGGAGAAATAAAAGCAATTTGTGATATTGTAAAGCCGGAGATGGGAATTCTTACCGGAATTAACGAACAACATTTGGCTCTTTTTGGCTCTCAAGAGAATATTGTGAAAGCTAAATATGAATTGATTGAGAATTTAGCCAAAGACGGCGTGGCGTTTTTTAATGGAGAAAACGATTATTGTTTAGAGCTTTATAGCAGGACTAAAAGAAGCAAGTTCCTTTATAAAATGATAGAGGATTTTCATGTTAATCAGTATGGCAGCATTTTCAAATTTAAAGGAGTTGAGTTTGAAACCAAGCTTTTAGGCAAGCACAATATTTTAAATATTCTAGGAGCTATAGAAGTGGCTTTGAAACTAGGCATTTCTATTGAAGATTGTAGTAAGGTTTGCAAGGAGTTAGAACAAAAACTAGGAGGCATGACTTTAAAAACAGGTATAAATGGTTTAGAGATTATTGATTCCAGTTATTCTTCCAATCCTGACGGCGTGATTTCTGCTCTTGAATATTTAAGCTTGTGGCCGGGCAAAAAGGCAATTATTATTCGGGGGTTAATAGAGTTAGGACCTGCTTCTAAAAAGGTGCACAAAAGAATTGAAAAGAAGATTCTTGAAGTTTGTGACAGTTATTTTACTACAACAGCGGGCGTTTTTGACAAGATTCCTGTAGTTTCTAGTGCAGAAGAACTGCTTGTAAAATTAAAAGATATTGATGTGCTTTTAATCGAAGGCAGGGTTTCAAAGAAAATTATTCATAAATTGATATGATGGCTGTTTTAATTTCCCTTTCTCCCAACGTTGAAAAAGATGATTTGTTTTTAGCTTTGAAGTTGTTTTTTTGCCCTTGGAAATGGAGAAAAGGAAAAGCGATAAAATCTTTGGAAGAGAGCTTTTCTTCTTTTTTTCGTTCTAAAGCAGTAAGTTTTGTGAGCGGCAGGACTGCCTTGATGGCTATTTTAAAATCTCTTGATTTAGAAAAAGGCGATGAAGTTTTGATTCAGGCCTTTACCTGCAATGCGGTCGTAAATCCCATTCTTTGGTCGGGTTTAAAGCCGATTTTTGTTGATATTGAAAAGGATAGTTTAAATATCAATCCTGATGAATTAGAAAAAAAGATAACTCCAAAAAGCAAGGTTGTTATTGTGCAGCATACTTTTGGCAAGCCGGCAGAGCTAGATAGAATTTTGGAGATTTGCAATAATCATAATTTAATTTTAATAGAGGATTGTGCTCATTGTTTAGGAGGTGAGTATCAAGGAAGAAAATTAGGCACTTTTGGCAAAGCCGCCTTTTTCAGCTTAGGCAGAGATAAAATTATTTCTTCAGTTTATGGAGGTCTCGCTATTTCTCAAAATGAGGGCTTAATAAAAAAGATTAGGAGCTACCAAGAAGAGTTAAGATTACCAGGGTTTCTTTGGATCAAACAGCAGCTTTTGCATCCTCTTTTAACAAAACCTTTTATCATTCCCCTTTATACTTTTTTTGGCTTGGGCAAATATAAACTAGTAGCTTTGCAAAGATTGGGCATTTTGTCTAAAGCGGTTCACAAAAAAGAGAAGAAAGGAGAGATGCCAGGTTATTTGTTAAAAAAATTGCCTAATGCTCTGGCAGTTTTAGGGTTAAATCAGTTTAAAAAGCTTAAAAGGTTTAACGATCACAGGCAAAAGATTGCTGAAGTATATAATCCGAATGCAGAGAAGAGGGTTTATATGCGCTATCCAGTTTTTGTAAAAGATAGTGATAAAGTTTTAAGCTTGTTTAAAAAAAAGGGTATTTATTTAAATGACGGTTGGAGAAAGTCAGTAATTGTTCCCCTTGATACTGACATTTCTAAGATGGGTTATGTTAAGGGTAGCTGTCCTGTGGCCGAATTAGTAGCTGAACAAATAGTCAATTTGCCAACGCATATAAATATATCTCTCAAACAAGCTAGAAAAATTAAGGCGTTTTTGGAAGAATTGGAGAATTAAAAAATAAAAAGGCCTCCGCTAGCCGAAATGCTTGCGGAGGCCTTTTTGGGTTATATAAGAGAATATAACTTTTATGTGTTTGGATTACGCATTGTAACTTTTGAAAGTTCATTATTGACAAATTGAAAAAAGTATGACAAAATTATAATTGAAGCACATTAATAACTTTGGAAGTTAAAAATATGGCCTAAAGCCGAAGGCCAAAGGCCGAGGGAGGTTGTTATGAATAGAAGGGTAGTATTGTTGGCAGTCCTTGGAGGACTTTCAATAGTCCTTGCGGGCTGTATGATGATGGCTCCAATTCCGCTGGATATTGGTATTCAGGCGCAAAATCGGGCGGTCGTTGGAGAAACAGTAAGCTTTCAAACTATTCTTGACGGTTGCCAACAGTGTCGAGCTCACTACGAGTACAAGTGGCAGTTTGGTGATGGGTCGGCGAGTATGGAGCAGGATCCGACGCATACCTATAGCACAGCCGGGATCTACTCGGTTTTACTATCGGTGGTAGCTCGGTGTTCTAATGGAAGAACTGTTGGCTGTGGCGACGCAACTTCTACAATTGTGATTGTTGAGCCGCCGCAACCAACGCCTCCATCTCCACCTCCGCCGTGTCCTCCGCCGTGTCCTCCGCCTTGTCCGGTACCTCCTGAGCCGGAGCCAGAACCGGTGCCCCCAGATCCATGCGATATGCCGCCTATTGTGGATGTTCCCGTTTCTAGTGAATATCCGGCTATGGCAATCAATTTTCAGCTGATTGCCTATCAGCCCAACATCCACAGCGGGGGATGCCATCTAGAAGATATGAGGAGAGTAATCGTTGTATTTGAGAACCTCTCTTCTCATGAAGTAGTGGCAAACTTTGATACATGGCAGCAGCAGCCTGATAGCAATTCAATTCCCAGCAATGGTAGATTGTTGGTTAATCTCCCTCCCGGAGATTATCAGGTTAGGGGTATTGGCTGGAATATGTGTGATACGTGTGCGTCTGGTGGAGGCCTGACTTGCGAGTTTGGTCATAATTTCAAGGTTGTTGGTTAGAAAGACAGAACCAATGGGCGAGTGCGCTGTTAGCGCTTGCCCTCTTTTTTTGAGATTCGTGTTGCTGGCCAAATATTAAGAATATTATATAAATAAGATAGTTTAATACTGTGCTTAGTCTTTTTAAGTGCAGGCAAGCCTAAAGCGACTAGAAGGCCACCAATTAAGAGACGCCTTATTATTTTGGTTTCTCCCTATTTTTTATTTTTCTCTTTTCAAAATACATAAATTATGGTATATCTAAAGTAGAACAAGCTAGCGTTGAAGCTAGCTTTTTGCTTTTAGCACCTTACAAAAAAGGAGGAAGTATGAACAATCCAGAGGTAGGCAAGATTATTTATAGCGAAGAGGCGATACGACAAAGAGTCAAGGATCTAGCAGAAGAAATTACTGTTGACCATTATCCTCGTTACCAAAGAGCTGTTTCCAAAAACCAAAGATATATTCTGATTTTAGTCGGTGTGCTGAATGGCAGCGTTGTTTTTTTAGCTGATTTAGCTAGAGCGGTTAATGATGCTTTTTCAAGGCGATGCGGCCACGAAGTCGGCTTCGTAGCTTGGGATGCTGTTTCGGTCTCCACTAGGGGCAAGAACAATGAACAACAAAAACTTAGGTGGCTTTTGGATCCTAAAATGTCTTTGTTCGGGCGAGATGTTGTCGCAGTTGAGGATATCGTTCATACCGGGAAGACCGCCCAAGAGGTTATGTCTAGACTTAGAGTTCAAAATCCTGCTAGCTTGAAACTCTGTACCCTGTTAGACAGGGTTTCAGAAAAAAAGGCTATTTGCCCTGATTATGTCGGTTTTGAACTTGAGGGTAATGCCTGGGTAATTGGCTATGGATTAGACACAAACAAGGGTTTTTATCGAGGCCTGAGATACATAGCCGTTTATAATCATTCAGGGTGCTGAAATTCAGCACCCTGCCTTGTTTTTTGGCTTTGAACATCATAAAATATTTTTATGAAGTTTGAGTTAAAAGTTTATCCAAATTCAAAAATTGAGGCGCTCAAACAAATTGGAGCGCGCAGTTTTAAGGTTAGGGTAAAAGCCAAACCAGAAAAGGGTAAAGCTAATCAGGCAGTTATTAATCTGCTGGCTGATTTTTTTGAGTTAGATAAAGACGATATTGTTTTAACCAAGGGCGCAAAAAGTAGCAAGAAAGTCATAGAGGTTAAGAAAGAAATTGATAAGGTTAAAGTTGCAGTTAAAGTCTTAAAACAAGGGGGCATTATTATTTATCCCACTGATACTGTTTATGGGCTTGGCTGTAATGCTTTGGATGATAAGGCCGTGAGGGCTCTTTTAAAATTGAAGAAAAGAGAACCTGGCAAGCCCTTGTCCTTGGCAGTTTCAGATTTTAAAATGCTTGAGACGATAGCTTATCTTAGAGAAAAAGATTTAGCGAAAAGATTGTTGCCTGGACCAGTGACTTTAATACTTCCCAAAAAAGAAGTTATTTCTGATTTGGTTAGCGCTGGACTGCCAACTGTTGGTGTTAGGATGCCCGAAAACAACATTGCTATTTCTATTATAAAAAAGGCTGGTTTTCCTATTATTTCCACTTCAGTGAACGAAAGCGGCAAAGAAGCGGCTTTAGATCTCCAAAGAGTTGATTTGGAGGTTGATTTTATGGTAGAAGGAAGTTGTAAATATCAAAAACCTTCTACTGTGCTGGAATTAGAAACTAGAACGATCAAAAGAGAAGGAGCGGGGCTGCAAAAAGTTAAAAATTTATTAAAGATTTAATCATTATGAAAAAAATAGTAACCTTTATTTTGGTTTTATTAGCGGCTATAGCCGTAGGCGTGTTGGCTTATCTGGTGTTTCCCAAGAGTCAAGAGGAGCCAGGAGCAAAGCTAAAGGTTAATATTTATTTTAGCAATAGCAAAAAAGATCCTCAGATGTTTGACTGCGGTAATGTTTATCCTGTAACAAGGATTTTAGAGAACGACTCTTTTCCTCCTTACAGTGCTTTAGTAGAGCTTTTAGGAGGGCCGACAGAGAAAGAATTACAAGAGGGCTATTTCACTAATATCAATTCTGGAGTAGCAATTAACAGTTTAGACGTAAAAGACGGCAGGGCTTTGGTTGATTTTAGCCCTAGATTACAGGAAAATGTCGGCGGCTCTTGTCTGGTTACCGCCATTAGATCCCAGATTGAACAAACCTTGCAACAGTTTGATAATATAGAAGAAGTAGTGATATCTGTCAACGGCAGTGTAGAAAGCGCCTTACAGCCCTAGTTAACAACAAAAAAGTGAGAAGCGCCTTAAAAAAGGCGTTTTTCAATGGCAAAAAGTTATGATAAAATTAAATAATGCAAGTCAAAGAAATTAACGATAAAACTCAATGGGAGGCCTTTTTAGAAAATTTTCAAGAGAAAAGTTTCTTACATTCTTGGAATTGGGGAGAGTTCCAAAAGAGCTTGGGCGAAAAGGTCTTTTATCTCGGATTTTTTGATAACCAGGAGCTCAAGGCCGTAGCCTTGATAATTAAGGTAGCCGCTAAAAGGGCTTCCTTTTTTTTGTGTCCACATGGTCCTCTTGTTCTTTCTGATAAAAAAGAGGTTTTAAAAGACCTGCTTGATTATTTAAAAAATCTAAATGAGCCAGTTAGTTTTTTGAGAGTTTGTCCGATTTGGGAGAGGAGCCAAGAGAATAAAAAAATTTTTCAAGAGCTAGGATTTAAACAGGCGCCTATTCATGTGCATCCAGAAAACAACTGGCTTTTAGAACTTAGCAAATCCGAAGATGAGCTTTTGATGGATATGAGAAAAAATACTCGTTATTTAATAAGAAAAGCTGAAAAATTAGGAGTAGAAGTTTTAAAAAGAGAAGACTTGGGAGCAGTAGAAATTTTCAATGAATTGTATAGAAAAACAAGCAAGCGCCAGGATTTTGTTCCTTTTTCTCTAGATTATTTAAAAAAAGAGTTTTTAGCTTTTAATAAAGACCAAGAGGCCGTTGTCTTTTTAGCTAAATATCAAAACGAGATATTAGCCGCGGCTATTATCATTTATTGGCAGAGTAGGGGATATTATCATCAGGGCGCTTCTTTGCGAAAATACGACAAGGTACCTGCCAGTTATCTGCTGCAATGGGAAGCAATCAAGGAGGCAAAAAGAAGGGGCTGCAAATTTTATAGCTTCTGGGGGATAGCGCCAAAAAACAAACCCAAACATCCTTGGCAGGGAATCACTTTGTTCAAAACAGGATTTTCCGGGCAAAGAAAAGAATATCTAAAAACCCAAGATTATATTTTTAACAGCCGATATTGGTTTGATTATCTTATTGAGAAATTACGGAGTAAAAAAAGAGGTTTTTAAATGAAAGTTAGAAAGTACAAACGCAAGAAAAAAACAAAACCTTTTTACAAAAGGAAATTTTTTTGGCTTTCTTTTTTAGGGGTTGTTTTGTTTTTAGGACTGATCTATTTTTTCTTATTTTCTCCTATCTTTGAGATTAAACAAATCAAGGCGCAGGGTTGCGATTTTTTAGATTGCTCTCAATTAGAAAAGATTGTTGAAAGCCAGAGAAGGATTCTTTTTTTTACAACCAACAATATTTTTCTTTTTAATCGAAAAAAGTCGGAGGCAAAACTAGCCAAATCTTTTTTACCTATTAAGGAGGTGGTTGCCAAAAGGAAATTGCCTAATAAGCTTTTACTAGAAGTGGTGGAAAGAAAACCAAAAGCGCAAGTTTGTTTTGAAGATAGCTGTTTTATGATAGATAAAACCGGCTTTGCTTTTAGGAAAAATGAAGACGCATCAGAGCTTCTTTCGATTTGCGTTGATAGGGATATTTCTTTGGGCAGCAATTTGCTAAGCACCGAGATTCTAAATATTATTTTAGAAATTGAGCAAAACTTAAACGACAAAACTATCCTCAAAACAAAATGTTATTATATTCTAGAGGATAAAATTAAGGTTACACTTAAGGACTATAATTTCTCCCTTTATTTTAGTAAAGAGAAAGATGTTGCTTTGCAGGTATCGGACCTGGAGCTCTTACTTAAAAATAAATTTCCAGAGGAACAGTTTGGCGATTTAGATTATATTGATCTTAGGTTTGATAAAATTTTTCTTAAATAAGTTATTTTAAGTTGTAGATAAAAATAGAATATCCTGCCCTGCCTGCCGGTTTATATTTATTTAACCAACTTAAGGCAGTGGTATTTTTGTCACAACCAGGGGCGGCTTTAGCCCTTTTTTCTTGGAGAAAGGTGGCTGAAATAGCCAACCAGCCATGATTTAGCTCTTCTTGTTCGTATATCCAAGTATTTTGTAATTTATCTCCTAAGCGGTAATAGGAGTTATCTCCCCCAAAATAGGCAACATTTATCTTTTCAATATTATTTTTCTCTACAAATTCGGCTAAGCGTTTTAAATCTTGGCCCCAATCATAATTGGAATCCACGGCATATTTGTATCCATTTTTAGACCCGCCCACCAGTTCGCTGTAATAAGAGAGATAAAGCGGGTAGGCGATTAAAGAAGATATTATATACCAAGCCAAAAGAATACAAACGGTGATTGTTACTCCTATCCTAGCCCTTTTGTTTTTTAACTGTTTAGTAAATTCAACAATGGCTTTGCTTATTAGGATGTAGACAATAGGAAAGGTTGGCAGTATGTGCCTTACTCCTATATTAAGATTGCCGGTAATGGAAGTGGTCCAGTAGATAATAAAGAACATTAACAAAGCACATTCTTCTAAGTGGTTTTTTATCCAATCAGCCAATTTGTGGAGCGGTTTTTTCAATGGCTTTGTTTTTCTAAGATAATTGAGCCATAATCCTAGCGCTAGCAAAGTTAAGAGATGAAAAGCTAAAGGTGTTTTAAGAAGATACATTATTGGGAAGTAGCTCATCCAAGCATTGCCAGAGACTTGCCCTAGAAAATAGACGGTGTTTCCGCCGGCCACTCTTTGAGTAGCCATCAAAAGGCCTAAGAGATATTGGCCTAGGGGTCTAGTAATGGGATTACTTGCCACAAAAATTCCAAATCCCTTGAGCGGGTTGTCGTTAGAATTGAGGATTTCCTGAGTGTCGCTAATTTGTTTTTCTATTGGATAATTGTGTATATGAAACGCATATAATGGCCAAATAATTAAAAATACAGCGATAAGGCCGGCTATCAGCGCAAGCCCAACATAGTAAAAGATAGATTTAAACTTATTAGAGCCCTTAAGAAAGGCATAGATAATGGTAGTTAATCCTAAGGAAGGGATTAAGAGAACAAGAGAGAATTTCAAACACAAAGCTATTCCTAAAGTGATTCCCGCAATAAAAATATTCTTTTTATTTGGTTCCTTTAAGAATTTAACCCAGAAATAAGTGGCAAATAACGCTCCAAAGGCAGCGGCAATATCAGTAGTTACCAATCTTCCATGGGCAATGAGGGTAGGAGAGAAGGCAGTCAAAGTTAGGGCTATTAAAGCGGCCTTATTACCAGCCAATTTTCTAGTAAAAAAGAAGACAAACCAAGCAAAAAGAATGAAAAGCAAAATCATTGGTATTCTGGCGCTAAATATTAGCAAATCAGCGTTATTGCCTGATTTAAAAATAAACTCTGTGCCACAGTTCCATTGGCTGTTTACTTCTTTAGTCCAACAGGGGTGATCAGTGGGGAATTTTAGGTTTAAAAATAATAGCGGGATAGCTGAAAGGTCTTTAGCCAAAGGCGGGTGTTCAGGATTCAACCGATAGTCCTGATATCTTAAATACGAATAACCAGAGGGTATATGGGCTTGCTCATCCATAGTCAGCGACATATTCTGGATGCTGCCAACGCAAACTAAAAAGCAAATACTTAAAAGAAAGAAAGCAATGAGATTTGTTGTTTTGTTATTTAACATAAATTTAATAATTAATTTTTATTGCTTTGTTGTTTTGGCCAAAATATGTAATTTGATTATTGGGAAATCTTGTTCTTAGTTCATTTATTATTTCGTCATTAGGGTTTAGAGGTAAAATTATTGCTTTTTCGTCTTTAATAAGGCCTAATTGGTCTGGTTTTAAATAAACGGCTCTAGCTTTTTGATATTTAGTTTTTTCAATAAAGATAAGAGTTTGGGCAGGCATAGCTATGCCGTCGGGCCAGGGCACGGGAGTTCCTCCTTGGTTTACAATTACATAGACTTTGTCGCTCTGGGCGTTAATAAACTGTCCCAGCTCTAATAAGTTTTCTGTAAAAGCGCCCTTGAGATTTTCATTTTTAGCATAAGTATAAAAATATTTATGGAACTGCCAAGAAACAAGGAAGCAGGCAGAAATTAAAATAATTACCATTGCTTTCCTTGTGCCGACTTTTTTTATTTTTTCATATAGATTAAAAGCGCCGAGCGCGGCAAAGATATAACAAACCGGAATAACCCCGATTGTCCTTAAAGAATGCGGGATACCCTCATAAGTTAAGGCGCCTGGCAAAAGCATAGCAAAAAACCAGGAAAACAGAAAATAAAAAACTAATAGTCTTTTAAAATCCTTTTTTTTATGCGCTAAGAGACATCTTCTAAAACCAATGGCAAGCCCTAAGATAAAAAGGATTCCTATGGGAAAAAATAACTGAGGAGAGCCGGAAAGATTGTGGCGCCAGTTACAATCTCCTCTTATATTCAACATATAAAGGTGGGCAAAGGTGCTTATTAGAAAACTTTTAATGGGATTTTCTTGTGAAAAGACGGAGACTTGACCCAAACGCCCAAAGAATGTCCCTGGATTATTTATGAAATAATAAATCAAGGGAAATGCTGTAATCAAAGCGGCTAGAGTAAAAACAAAAGAATTTAGAAAAAAGTTTTTAATTTCTTTTTTCCTTAAGGCCCACATAAAATAAATTGAAAAGACGGCTAAAAAGATTAGAAAACTCATTCTGTAAGCAGAATAGGTATAAAAGCCAAGTCCTAAAAAGATTCCAGCATAAATAAAAGAAAAAATACTTTTTGTGCGCAAACCCTTAAACAGAAAATAAAAACAGAAAGTAAAACAAAATGGCAAAAGAATTCCCCTAAAGCCAATTCTGGAAAAATTAATGTGCCAAAAAGAGACGGCTAGAAAGAAACTGGAAAATAGCGCTATGGTTTCTGCTCCTTTGTACCTTAAAAAACTGAATAATTCTTTAGTGAGTAAGTAAAGGCCTAAAATGGTTATTGTTCCTATTATGGCAGAAACAAATCTTAAAGCAAAGACATTAATTCCAAAGATTTTAAAGCTTAAAAATACCAGATTCATATAAAGGCCTTCTCTTCCGTTGTTCTCTGGATAAAAAGGTTGCCCGGGATTGTCAAAGGCGTCATTGGCATTCATGGCTTCATCTGGGTAGAGGCCTGGCGGGATAGAATGCAGCTTATAGATTCTTAAAAATCCCCCTATGAAAACGATTATTAAAAGAATAATTAGTATTATCTTTTTTGACATTAAAATATTTTAGCAAAAATTTTTTTATTAAGCTAGTGGAATAAAAGAGCGAAAAAGCCGGGCTCTCTTAGAGCCCGGCTGGATTAGTCGGATTGTTCTTGGAATAAAGAACTTACGGATCGGTTTTCGTGGATTCGCCTGATTGCTTCAGCAAAAGCTCTGGCCGCAGAGATTCTGGTTATCTTAGAACCTTCCCTTACCCGCGGTTTAGGCGCAATAGTGTTGGTCAGCATCAGCGATTTAAGGCGTGATTTTTGGATATCTCTTACTGCTGAACCGCAAAGTACTCCGTGGGTAACAGCGGCTCTTACCTCTACTGCGCCGGCTTTGGACAACAGCGTGGCGGCGCGAATTAAGCTTTTGCCCGAGGCAGCAATGTCGTCATAAAGGATCGCCTTTTTGCCCTTAACATCTCCGATAAGGTTAAAAAGTTTTAACTTGCCTGTGCTAGGATTTCTTCTTTTTTCGATTATTGCAAGGGGCACCTGAAGGTATTCCGCTAGTTTTCTGGCTCTTTGTGTTCCCCCAATATCAGGAGACACAATGACAGTCTTTGAGTTGATTAGGTTATTCTGAATTAGGGCCTGGGCAAATATTGGGTGAGCATAGAGATTGTCTACTGGGATTTCAAAGAATCCTTGTGTAGCGCCAGCGTGGATATCCATCAGCACTACTCGCTTTGCTCCCGCATTTTCAATGAAGATTGCAGCTAATTTGGCGCTGACAGGAGTACGGGGCTCAACCTTACGTTCTTGTCTGGAATAGCCGTAATAGGGAATCACGGCTGTTATGTTTTTAGCTGAAGCTCTTTTGAGCGCGTCTAAAATAAGGCAGAGCTCCATCAGGTTGTCGTTTACCGGCGGTGAGGTCGGCTGAATCACATAAACACTGTAGCCCCGAACCGTTTCTTGGATTTGGATCTTGGTTTCTCCGTCGGGGAAATGGCCAATCTTAGTTTGAACCATCTTAGATTTTACTGATTTTCTTTGGAGAGTTGCTAAAATCTCTTCGGCAAAACCAGGATTTGCGCTTCCGCTTATCAGTCTTATTGTGTCAGGCATTCTAATCGCCTCCTTGTTAAGGTACTGTGATTTTTAATATTTTTTTAACATATAATAAACTAATTGTCAAAAAAAATCTATCTTGACAAAATTTATTGAAGGTGTAAAATATTAAATAACTTTTAGTGCAATGGAACAGGAAAAAAAGAAAAAATCTAAATCTAGGATTGAACAGATTAAAGAGGAACGAGACAGGTATCTGGCTGGTTGGCAAAGATGTCAGGCAGATTTTTTGAATTACAAAAAACAAGAATCAGAACGCCTAAGAGCTTTGGTTGATTATGAAAAAGAAGAATGGGCTTTAGAGCTCTTGACAGTGCTTGATCAGTTTGAAAAAGCCAAAGAAGAAGCTGCTAAGGATAAAAATGCGGTGATTGAGGGATTTTTGCAAATCCAAAAATATTTTGAAGATTTTTTAAAAAGACAAGGAATTAAAGAAATTCAAACTAAAATTGGAGATATATTTAATCCTGAAGTTGAGGAGGTTATTGAGACTGCAAAAAAAGAAGGTGCTAAAGAAGGAGAAATTTTGAAAGTAATTCAGAAAGGGTACAAGTATAAAGATAAAGTTATTAGAGCTGCTCGGGTAAGAGCGGCAAACTAAAAGGTCGTTAAAAACCAATTCTTAGAAAACCATGGATTTAATACCTTATCAACCATTTAGGGATTTAGAGAAGATTTTTGATAAGTGGGCCGAGAATTTTCACGATATGCAGTTGGGGGATTTCCCTTCTATCAGCGAACCGAGGATGGATGTTTACGAAACCAAAGACAATATAGTGGCTGAAGTGGAGATGCCCGGTATTGATCCAAAGAGTGTAAGCGTTTCTGTGGAGGACAATCTTTTAAAAGTTGAAGGCAAGAAGCAAGAGAAAGTGGAAGAAAAGAAAAAGGGTTATTTGAGAAAAGAGATTAGGTCTGGTTATTTGAGGAGAATGGTGCTTCTGCCCGCAGAAGCCAAGGTTGGCAAAGCTAAGGCAGAATTTAAAAACGGCTTATTAAAGGTTGAGATTCCTAAAGCAAAAGTTACTAAAGCTAACAAAAAGAATATAAAGGTCAAATATAAAGATTGATAGGGAATTGTTTCTGCTCCGTTTTTTAAGCGGAGCAGAGAAGAGTTTCTTATCATTAACTTAAATGAAAAAATGTCTAAGATTTTAGGTATTGATTTAGGTACCACCAATTCAGCTATGGCCGCTATTATAGATGGCGAGCCAAAGATTATTGAGAACAAAGAAGGCGCCAGAACAACACCTTCTATTGTTGCTGTTAGTAAAAATAATGAACGGATGGTTGGGGTGTTGGCTAAAAGACAACAGATAACCAATCCGGAAAATACAATATTCTCTGTTAAGCGTTTAATTGGCAGAAAGTTTTCTGATAAAGAAGTGGCAAAGGATCTGAAGCTTTTGCCTTATGAAATTAGAGAATCGCAAGACGGGGGAGTAGAAGTTAAGATGGGCGAAAAATGGTATCGTCCGTTTGAGATTTCTGCCATGATTCTTCAAAAGTTAAAAAACGACGCCGAGGATAGATTGGGAGAAAAATTTGATGAAGCTATTATTACCTGCCCTGCCTATTTTGATGACTCTCAAAGAAAGGCAACTAAAGTGGCCGGAGAAATTGCTGGTTTTAAAGTTAAAAGAGTAATTAACGAACCAACTGCTGCTGCTTTAGCCTATGGCCTGACTAAAAAGAAAGACCACCAGATTGTGGTTTATGATTTTGGGGGCGGCACTTTTGATATTTCCATTTTGGACGTTTCGGAGGACACAGTTGAAGTAAAAGCTACTAATGGAGACACTCATTTGGGCGGTGATGATTTTGACCAAAAGATTATTGATTGGCTGGTAGAACAGTTTAAAAAGGATCAAGGAGTTGATTTATCAAAAGATAAGTTAGCCTTACAGCGTTTAAAAGAGGCGGCTGAAAAAGCTAAAATGGAGCTTTCTACTGCCATAGAGACAGAGATAAATTTGCCTTTTGTTACCTCTGATGCTAGCGGGCCAAAGCATCTTAATTACAAGCTAACCAGAGCCCAGTTTGAAGAGATGGTTAAAGAATATATTGATAGATCAATTGAGCTGGTAAGAAAGACTTTGAAAGATGCTAAGTTGCAAGAAGCAGAGATAGAAGAAATAGTCTTAGTTGGCGGACAGACCAGAATGCCTAAGATTCAGGAGGAATTAAAAAAACTTCTTAATAAAGAGCCAAAAAAAGACATTAATCCAGACGAAGTGGTGGCTCTGGGCGCCTCTGTCCAGGCAGGCATATTGCAGGGAGAGATGAAAGACGTTTTGCTTTTAGATGTCACTCCTTTGTCTTTGGGTATTGAAACTTTGGGGGGAGTTAATACTATTTTGATTCCCAAAAACACCACGATTCCGACTTCCAAAAAACAAGTTTTTTCTACTGCCGCCGACAATCAGACCTCGGTCCAGATAAAAGTCTTGCAAGGCGAAAGAGCTACTGCTGTTGATAATAAATCATTGGGTACTTTTATACTGGACGGTATTCCGCCCGCTCCCAGAGGCGTTCCTCAGATTGAGGTTGATTTTGAGATAGACGCCAATGGTATTTTGCAGGTTTCAGCCACTGACAAAGGGACAGGCAAAAAACAATCTATAAGAATTGAGGGCTCGTGCGGTGTTTCTGATGAAGAAGTGGAAAGAATGAAAAAAGAAGCTGAACTGCATGCTCAAGAGGATAAAAAGAAAAAGGAGTTAATTGAATCCAGAAATCAAGCAGAAGCTTTAATTTACAGTTCACAAAGAACGATTAATGAATCCAAAGACAAGATTTCAGAAGGGGTTAAAAAGGAAGTTGAAGAAAAAATCGAGCAATTGAAAAAAGTTAAAGATGGTGATAATATAGAAGAAATAAAGAGGTTAAGCGAGGAATTAATCAAGGCTGCTCAAAAAGCTGGACAAGAGATTTATCAAAAGAATCAAAGCGGCAATACAGAAAAAGAAGAAGGCAAGCAGCCGGAAGAAGGTGGAACTAAAGAAGAAGGAGAAGAGCCAGAGGAGGGTGAGGCCAAGGAAAAAGATAATTAATTTTTAAGATGGCGGAGGATTATTACAAAATTCTTGGGGTCTCTAAAAACGCCAGCCAAGATGAAATTAAAAAGGCCTATCGTAAGTTAGCTCACAAATACCATCCAGACAAGGGAGGTGATGCCAAAAAGTTTCATAAGATAAACGAGGCCTATCAGGTTTTATCTAATAAAGAGAAGAGATCTCAATATGATAGGTTTGGCTTTGCTTTTGAGCAGCAAAATGCTCAAGGTTTTGGTAATTTCTGGCAGCAAGATGGCGCAGGTTTTGATTTTGATCTAGGCGATATTTTTGAGCAATTCTTTGGCGGAACCCGTAGAGAACAGACGAGCGAAGATTTTAAGCAAGGCGATGACATTGAAATTCAGGTAGAGCTTAATTTAGAAGATGTTTTAGAGACAACCAAAAAAAACATTACGCTTTCTAAGTATGTTGTTTGTCCTCGTTGTGGGGGAGTAGGAGCAGAGCCTGGCACTGATGTAAAAGAATGTCAGGTTTGCCGAGGAACAGGCGTAGTCCAAGAGATGAGGAGAACTTTTTTTGGCACCATAACTCATCAGTCGGTTTGCCCTGATTGCAATGGCGAGGGCTATGTGCCCGAGAAACCTTGTAATGTTTGTAAGGGTGAAGGAAGGATCAAAGAAAAAAAGGAGATAGAGTTAGAGATTCCGGCCGGCGTTGATAGCGGCCAAATTTTAAAATTCAAAGGTAAGGGCCAGGCTGGCAGAAAGCAGGGCCAAGCTGGTGATTTGTATGTAAGGATTTCTGTGAGGCCTCATCCTGTTTTCAAAAGAAGGGGCGATGATCTCTATACCAGACAGAAGATTAAATATTCTACTGCTGTTTTTGGCGGAGAAGTGGAATTTCCTTCTTTAAGAAAAGGGAAAAAGATAGTTTTAAAGATCCCCAAAGGCACTCCCTCTTCAAAAGTTTTTAAGATAAGCCGCAGAGGGGTTCCCAGATTTGCCGGTTTTGGCAGCGGTGATTTATATGTTGAAGCGCAGGTAGATGTCCCTAAAAATTTGACAAAAAAACAAAAAGAGTTGATAAAGAATCTACAGCAGGAAGGATTGTAGATAAATTTTCAATTTTCAATTTTCAAACAATGATCAATTTTCAAGTAAAACTGTACTATTTTCTTGTTGGAGAATTAGATAATTTGATAATTTGATAATTGGATAATTGGTCATCGAAAATTCATTGATAATTAGTTTATTGAAAATTCATTGAAAATTGATAATTGAAAATTGATAATTAGTTCCGCCCCTATAGCTCAATGGTAGAGCAGTGGCCTTTTAAGCCATTGATGAGGGTTCGATCCCTTCTAGGGGCACATTTCAGTAAAGGTCAAAGGTTTAGTGCTGTTTTCGGCGGAGTGGAATATGTTCGTACCGTTTTCAATATGGGGCGCAATTTGCTCTTTTTGCCAGATGGTTCTGGCGTTTTTATTTGGCTGGGCTGATTTTTGCTTGCTAAAAACCTTTAAAAAAGATAAAATAGATACTATTAAACCAAGTGATTTTTTATGCGTAAAGGAACAATATTGATTGTTTTTCTTGGATTGGGGATAGTTTTGTTTATCTTGACCCTAGATAAAGTTGGTTTTCATACAGTTAGAGAGGCTTTAGCGGCTTTTTCTTTTTTTCAGCTTTCCTTAATTTTGTTTACTATGCTGCTGGGTTTTATTTTTTCTGGAACCTTAAGGTGGAAAGCTATTATGAGAAGCGTTGATGCTGATTTGCCTAATTTTTGGAAGCTTGCTCTAGTCAAAACCATTGGTTTTAGTTTGAGTTATATTACTCCTGCTGCCTTATTGGGGGGTGAGCCGGCCAGATTTTTTGTTTTAAAGGGTGACGACGAAGACAAAAATAGCCGCTTGGTTGCCTCTATTGTCTTAGATAAGATTATCCAAATTTTATCCTCCTTTGTTTTCTTTTTTGCCGGTCTTTTTCTTTTTCTTGTTTATCTTGACTTGGGTTGGTCGATTGAAATAATAATAGGGATTATGCTTTCTGCCTGCGTTTTGGGATTCTGGATTTTGATAAGGAGACTTAGAAAGGTTTCTCAAGAAAAAGGTATTTTTGTTAGTTTGGCAGAAAAGCTTTATTTAAAAAAATTAATTAATTCTAAAAAGTTTGAAATTGGGTTAAGCGAGGTAGAGAATCACGCCAAAAGGTTTTTTATTGGGCGAAAAGACATAATTCCAAAAGTAGTTTTTTATTCAATTTTAGAAGTTATTTTTGTACTCTTAAGTTTTTGGTTAATAATATTTTTTATGGGACATTGCTTGACCCTGCCCCAAAGTTTGGTTATAAAAAGTATGACAGATCTTGCTATGATAATCCCTCTTCCCGCTGCTTTGGGCACCCTTGAGGCGACTCAAGCTTTTGTTTTGACAAGTTTTAATTTGGGCCCTGCTACTGGTGTGGCGCTAAGCTTAGTTTATAGGGGATTATGCTTGGTAATTGTATTTTTTGGAATTTTGCTATTTGCTTTTTCTCATTTTAGGACGTATTTAAAACAATTCGTTGCTAAAACAGCAAAAATCATTCAATTAATTTTTAAAAATGAAGAAAAATAGGATAGTACTAAAAATCTTTCTTTTCTTGGTTTTGTTGGCTATTTGGACCAATGTTGTTTATTTTTTGGCTTACAATAGAGGATATAACCAAATACCGGAAGCGCCCAAGGGCTTAGATACTTCAGCTGACATTTCTATTTTATGGGATGTTTGGAATAATCTGGAAAGTGAATATATTGGAGATATTGATGAACAAAATTTAATCTACGGAGCGGCAAAAGGGATGGTAGAGAGCTTAGGCGATCCCTATACGGCCTTTTTTAAACCTTCGGACAGCAAGATTTTTAAAGATGATATTTCCGGTTCTTTTGAAGGAGTTGGTATGGAGATTACAGTAAGAGAAGGCATTCTAACCGTGGTCTCTCCGTTAGAGGATACGCCGGCTGATAAGGCGGGCATTCTCCCGGGAGATAAAGTTTTAAAAGTGGAAGACGTTGAGACCAAAGATGTTTCCATAGACGAAGCCGTCAAATTAATTAGAGGCGAAAAAGGAACAGTGGTGAATCTTACTATTATGCGTCAGAGTTGGGATGAGCCGCGGGTTTTTTCTATTGTTAGAGACGAAATTAATGTTCCTTCAACTACATTGGAGTTTTTAGAGGATGGAAGTATTGCTAAGTTGAGAATTTATCAGTTTTCTGGTAATTTAAATAGTGAAATGCAGAGCAAAGTAAGAGAGATTTTGATGAGCAAGGCCGATAAAATTATTTTAGACTTAAGAAACAATAGCGGCGGGCTTTTGGGCGAAGCCCAAAATGCGGCTAGTTGGTTTATTGAGAAGGGGTCGGTAGTTACCACAGAAAGGAGTGCTACTGGTGAAGATAGAGAGTATCTGGCGCGAGGCAATGCTTTGTTGGAAGAATATCCTTGCGTTATTTTGGTTAACGGGGGCACTGCTTCGGCGGCGGAAATCTTGGCTGCTGCCTTGCGTGAAAATAGAGATGATGTACAATTAGTAGGAGAAACGACTTTTGGCAAAGGGTCGGTTCAGCAGCCGGTTGATATTCGAGGAGGCGCTTTGCTTAAGGTGACCATAGCCCATTGGTTGACTCCTAGAGGAGATTTAATAGACGGGCAAGGGCTAAAACCTGATGTGGAAGTTAAGATGACCGAAGACGATTATAAAGCCCAAAAAGATCCCCAGCTAGAAAAAGCTATCAAAATATTAAAGGAGGGAATTCAACTATGAGGGTAATTCTATTAAAAGATGTTGCCAAGATAGGCAAAAAATACGAAGTTAAGAATGTAAAAGATGGCTATGCCAGTAATTTTTTGATTCCCAAAGGTTTAGCTAAGAAGGCTGACGAAGCTAGCTTGGCTAAGCTTAGGGAATTAAAGAGAGCGGCGGAATTACAGGCGGAACAAGATCTAAAAAAGGCCCAAGAGCTTGCCTCCAAATTAGAGGGCCAAGCTATTGAGTTCTTTGTTAAATCAGGCAAACAAGATCAGTTATTTGAGGCCGTCACTAAAGGTAAAATAGCCGAACGGCTTCAAAAAATGGGATTTGAGATAAAAAAAGACCAGGTTGCCCTGGATAAGCCGATTAAGGAGTTGGGGGAGTTTCCGGTTAAGATAGAGCTTGAGCATCACCTGGAAGCCAATATTTCCTTAATCGTTGAAGCTCGGGTTGAAGAAGCGGAGGAATAACTTTATTCTACAGAGACAATTTTAGCTTTAACCTGACTGCCGTCAAATTTTTTTACTCTTTTAGTGGCGAATTTAATTGTTCCTTCTTTAAGAGCGTAGAGAGTGTGATCTTTGCCGCACTTAACATTTTTGCCAGCAATAAATTTGGTGCCTCGCTGTCTGACTATTATATTTCCTGGATTAACTTTTTGGCCATCAGAAAGTTTCACTCCAAGATATTTGGGCTTTGAATCTCTACCTAATTTACTTGTTCCAGCTGATTTTGTCTTAGACATATTATGATAAAGCTATCAGAATTAATAAAAAAAGTCAAGGATAATTTCCCCTTATTATTAATATTTTTTCTGGCTTGTTTATTATCTTTTTCTTTGGGTTGGATTTTTTGTTATTTTATAAGCAGGCCGGATTTAGAATTTGATTATGGCAGCTTGCCAACACATAGCCATTATAATGGATGGCAATCGCAGATGGGCTAAGAAGAGAGGTCTTCCCAGTTTAGAAGGGCATCGGGCAGGCGTAAAAGCCCTAGAAAGAACGCTGAAGCTTTGTAAAAAATACAAAATAAAAATTCTCACAGTTTTTGCTTTTTCTACTGAAAATTGGAATCGGTCCCAAAAAGAAGTTGATTATTTGATAAATCTTTTTTTAGATCTTTTTTCTGAAAAGAGGATTAAGGAATTAAAAGAGAATAAGATAAAATTAAATGTGTTAGGGCAAAAAGAAAGGTTTTCTAGAGAGATTCAGCAAAAAATCAAAAAAGCTGAAACCGAAACTTTCAACAGTAAAGATTTGATTTTTAATATTGCTCTTTCCTACGGCGGAAGAGCAGATATTGTAAGGGCGGTGACAAGGATTTTAAAAAGGGGAATAACTAAAATAGATGAGGAGTTAATATCTAAAAATCTTTGGACACAAGGCTTAAAAGATCCAGACCTAATCATTAGAACCGGCAGAGAAAAAAGAATTTCTAATTTTTTAATTTGGCAGGGTGCCTATTCCGAGCTCTATTTTTCAGATAAATATTGGCCCGATTTTAATGAACAAGAATTTAAAAAGATTTTAAAAGACTATGATAATAGGCAAAGAAGATTCGGCAGATAAAAGAATAATTTTAGTTGATGAAGATGATAATGTTTTAGGCTATGGAGAAAAGATGGAGGTTCACAAAAGAGGACAGCTTCATCGTTGTTTTTCTGTTATGGTCGTAAACTCTGAGGGCAAGGTTCTTCTTCAAAAAAGGGCTCAAGGAAAGTACCACTGCCCGGGACTTTGGTCTAACACCTGTTGTAGCCACCCTTATCCTCAAGAGGATATTAAAGCGGCAGCTAAAAGGCGATTAAGAGAAGAAATGGGATTTGATTGCGAGCTAGAAAAGATAGGCGTTTTTCATTACAAAGCTGAGTTTGATAACGGTTTAACGGAAAATGAGATAGATCATCTTTTTAAAGGCAAATATGACGGCAAGATAGCTCCTGATCCCGCTGAGGTGGGGGATATAAAGTGGATTGACATTGAAGCGCTAAAAAAGGATATAGAAGAAAATCCAAACGATTATACCGTTTGGCTTAAGATTATTATGGAAAGATTTTGGCAGCAGTTATCTGTTAATTAAGGAAGCAATTCTCTAAATTATATTTTCTGATTTCCCGCTGTTTAGCGGTTTTTTTCTTGAAAAAAAACGACCCTAAAGCTAAGATGGAATTAGTGTCTGATTTATTTGATAAAAATTTAGAAAAAAATTTAAGGAGCCAGGCTCCTTTGGCTGATAGGGTAAGACCCGACGATTTTAATGCTTTTTTTGGTCAAGAACGCTTAGTTGGTGAAAATAGCCCCTTGAGAAGGGCTATTCAAAACGACAAGCTTACTTCTTTAATTTTTTGGGGTCCGCCCGGTACAGGAAAAACCACTTTGGCAAGAATCATTGCCAAAAAGACCAAGGCTCGCTTTGTTAAATTTTCGGCTGTTACTACAGGAATTAATGAGGTGAGGAAAGCAATTGAAAAAGCCAGGGAAAGATTAAAGTATAATAATCAGCGTACCATTCTTTTTATTGATGAGATTCATCGTTTTAATAAAGCCCAGCAAGATGCCCTGCTTCCGTATGTAGAAGACGGTACCGTGGTTTTAATTGGCGCTACAACTGAGAATCCTTCTTTTGAAGTAATTTCTCCGCTTTTGTCGCGCTCAGCTGTTTATGTCTTAAATTCTTTAAGCAAGCAGGCCCTAGAAAAAATAATTTTGAGAGCGCTTCAAGATAAGAATAACGGTTTAGGATTTTTCAATTTGGAGATTGAAAAGGAAGCGCTTGAGCGCCTTGCTGCTTTTGCTGATGGAGACGCCAGAGTTGCCTTGAATGGGTTGGAGTTTGTAGTTAATAATTTAAAAGGAAAAAAGAAAATAAAAGCAGGCGAGCTTTCTAATATTTTGAAAGAACATGCCTTGCGTTACGATAAAAAAGGCGAAGAACATTATAATTTAATTTCTGCCTTTATTAAGAGCTTGAGGGATTCTGACCCCAATGGCGCTCTTTATTGGTTGGCTCGGATGATAGAATCAGGCGAAGACCCAAGGTTCATTGCCAGGAGAATGGTTATTTTTGCTTCTGAAGATATTGGCAATGCTGACCCTCAAGCCATTCAAGTGGCTGCAGGCATAGCTCAGGCAGTACAGTTTGTGGGAATGCCAGAAGCTCAGATTAACCTTGCCCAAGGCGTAACTTATTTAGCTAGCGCTAAAAAAAGCAATGCTTCTTATACCGCCCTTTTGAAAGCAAAAGAAGATGCTAAAAAAGGTTCTTTTGGAGTGCCTCTGCATCTGAGAAATGCAGTAACTAAATTAATGGGTAAACTCGGCTATGGCAAGGGGTATGAATATGCTCATGATTTGCCAGAGAAAAAATCCAAGCAAACTCATTTCCCCAAAGAGATAGGTGAAAAGGAATACTATAAAAGGGAAAGCTAGCTTGAAACTTACCTTAAAAACTAGTTTGGAACTTACCTTGAAACTTAGCTTTTGCAACGAGGCCCGTCCTCGTTGCAGTTATCCACAACGAGGACGGGCCTCGTTGCAAGATACTGCAAGATACTTGCAAGATACAGAGTTCATTACTTGCTCATTAATATAACTAGTGTTATCTTAAATTAATATGAATGGAGATAATAAATTTTTAGACATAGATTATCAAAGGAATAAATTAATAAGATTTTTAAATAGTTTTAAGGGCAAAGAAAAAGAACGGTGTTTCAAGGCCTTGAGCTGGGCCGAAGCCGGTCATGCTAATCAGTTTAGAGACAGCGGAGCGCCTTATGTTATCCATTGTATAAGGACCGCCCTCATTCTTCCTGAAAAATTAGGCATTACTGATCCAGATATGATTTGTGCCGCTTTGATGCATGATTTAATAGAGGATTCTGGCTATACGATAGAACATATTGAGAATGGTTTTAGTATAGAAACGGCTCGTTTAGTAAAGGGGCTAACTAGAGAAAGGCCAGAGAATGAGACCGAAGAGCAAAAGCTTTTAAATAAGCCGAAAAAATTTAAACAAATTGCTCAAGCTGACGAAAAGATAAGAATTCTAAAGCTCTGTGATATTTTAGATAATATGCAAGCAATGAAATATATTCCAGAAGGCCATCCTAATTACAAAAAAATTCCTCGCTGGGAAAAGGAACTCGAGGAATATGTTTTACCAATAGCCAAAAACACCAACGAGCAGTTGTACAATCTTTTGTCTCTTTTTGTTTAGAGCATAATCAAAAACTATAAAGCAGGGGATTTCTCCCTTGTTTTTTAGTTGTTTATATGGTATAATATAAAAAGGAGGTGGTGGATATGTTGTTGTTTGATTACCGTACTTTCAAAAGAAAATACGGTAAGGCCAAAAAGAGCAACTTAAAGCTCAATTTTAGCCAACTTCGAAAGAGCCCTTATACTTGGGCTTCGGGAATGGTATTTAGTCTCCTGAAGCTTAGTCAAAAAACCTTTATAGCTTGCTGGCTGGGACTCTTTGAGAAGATCGCAAAGAATGCGGATTTTCCAAGGCCGTGGAGTATTCCTACTAAGCCAAGGAAGATTTCCTTTACTCTTTGCGGTTTAGCAGTCTCCCTGGTCGTGGCTGGCCTCTATGAGGCCATCATAGGCCAGGCAGGCATCTTTGTGGTAACTTTCTTCTTCAGTGCCCTCCTTGCCAGTGCTTTGGCGAGCTGGGTACTAAGAAGGGTTTCAAAGGCGTAGCCTAGAGCTGCGCCTTTTTTTGCAAAATGATGGTTTTTTGGTAAAATAAAGAATATGAGTAAAACTTTAATAATTATTGCTGGTTTAGTTTTAATTATTATTGCTATTGTTTTCTATTTTTCTCAACATTCTCCAAATCCTGATACTACATTAAAATTAACTCCAACCGCTTCGGTAAAATTAATTCCAACCGCTTCGGTTGATTTGAATATGAAAATTATTAGCTCCGCTTTTGAAAATAATGGCGAAATCCCCTCAAAATACACTTGTGATTCAGAGAATATAAGCCCGCCCTTGGAGGTGCAAGGAGTACCTCCAGAAGCTAAGAGTTTGGCTTTAATAGTGGACGATCCCGATGCTCCAGCTGGTACTTGGACTCACTGGCTTCTGTGGAATATTAATCCCAAAATTTCTTTAATAGAGGAGAATACTATTCCTCAAGGGGCAGTTGAAGGGATAAATAGTTTTGGCAACAAGAGCTATGGAGGTCCTTGTCCGCCAAGCGGCAGCCATCGCTATATATTTAAGCTTTATGCCTTAGACAGTATACTTAACCTTGAAGAGGGTGCTCAAAAAGGGGATTTAGAGCAAACAATCATGGGCCATATTTTAGCTGAGGCCCAATTAATTGGTAATTATCAAAGAAAATAATGTCTGATTACTATAACTCAAAAAGAACAAATAATATCTTTAAGCCGGACAGTAAAATTCCTTTTAGAATTAGCCGTTCTAAGATTGATTTGTTTTTAGAATGTCCTAGATGTTTCTATATGGATAGGCGTTTAGGAGTCGCTCGTCCACCTGGTTATCCTTTTACCCTTAATTCGGCCGTAGATACGCTTCTAAAAAAGGAGTTTGATATTCATAGGGCAGGGAAGTCTAAACACCCCCTAATGGAAGAATATGGGATTGATGCTATTCCTTTTGAACATGAGAAAATAGATGAGTGGAGAGACGTGAGACGAGGCATTACTTATCTTGATCCAGAGACAAATCTTTTAATAATGGGGGCTATAGACGATGTCTGGATTAATCCTCAAGGAGAGCTCCATATTGTAGATTATAAGGCTACCTCAAAAAATGGTGAGGTCAGTTTAGATGCTCCTTGGCAAATTGCTTATAAGCGTCAGATGGAGATTTATCAATGGCTTTTTAGAAAGAATAATTTTAAAGTTTCTAATATTGGTTATTTTGTTTATTGTAACGGAAAAACAGATACTAAGGCTTTTGATAAAAAAATTGAGTTTGATGTTAAAGTGATTCCCTACGAGGGAGACGATTCTTGGGTTCAAAAAACGATTAAAGAGTTGCATCAGTGCCTTTTGAGTGAAGAGATTCCTGAGATGGCCGAGGATTGCGACTATTGTAATTATAGGAAAGCGGCTGCCCAAGAGGCCTATAAAAAAATGAAGAAAAATGCAAAAAGAGCTTAAGCTATCTCCTAAGTCACTGGCTCTCTATTTTGAGTGTCCTTTGTGTTTTTGGCTTAAAAAGGCAAAAGGTATTGAAAGGCCAAGTCCTTATCCATTTCAATTAAACTTAGAAGTAGATGCTATCTTAAAGCAGGAGTTTGATAGCTGCCGCAAACAAGGGAGCCATCCTTTGTTGGAGGCCAATAATATTCCAGCTAAGCTTTTTTCTAATCAAGCGCTTTTGGACGAGTGGCGAAATATTAATAAGGGGCTTAGATATTATGATAAGGAGTTAAAAGCTACTTTGTTTGGTCTGCCAGATGACATTTTAGATTTTGGAAATGGAAAGTTAGCTCCTTTTGACTACAAATCAACCGGCAAGAGTATCCCCAAAATTTATGACCGATTCCAGCTCCAAATGGATGTTTACACATATCTTTTAGAGAAGAATGGCTATTCTACCCCCAGAAAAGCTATTTTAGCTTTTTATATTGTCGACAAAGAAAATCCGTTTGAAGATAAACTGCCTTTTAGAAAAGAAATACATATTATTGAGACAGATCCTTCCTACATTGAAAATATTTTTAAAGAAGCAGTTTTGTTTTTAAAAGCTAAGGCGCCGCGAAAACATAGCCAGGAGTGTCTTTTTGGCCAATGGTTGAAAAAACAAGCTCTCTAGTTTTATTCTTTTTTATTTGTTAGAATAAAATAAATATGTTTAGGCCGAGCTATATTATTATTCTTTTAATTGTTTTTTTTATTTCCCTTTTTGGCAGTTTGATTACTAACAATGGCATGGCTTGGTATAACAAGTTGCTTTTGCCCAGCTTTACGCCTTCAGGAGCCATTATCGGCGCTGTTTGGACTGTGGTTTTTATTCTTAGCGCTATTTCTGTTTTAATTTATTGGAATAAGGCCTATCGCAACCTAAGATTTATTGTGGCAATAACTCTTTTTATCATCAATGGAATTTTAAATGTCTTGTGGTCTTATCTTTTCTTTGGCTTACACTTGGTGGGAGCTTCAATTTTAGAAATGATTATTTTAGAAGCAACGGTGATAGCTTTGATTTTTTTGGTGCGATACAGCTCTAAGAGAGCTTCTATTCTTTTATATCCTTACGCTATCTGGGTGGCTTTTGCCACCTCTTTGGCTTATCGCGTTTTATTATTAAATACTTAAAAATGGCCGAAGAAAAACAACAGAGCAATAAAAAGACCTACCTGGGGATTATTGTTATTATTTTAACTATGGTTTTGTCTTATGTTTTTTTTCCCAGTTGGGGCAGAAGAGGCGTTCAGGAGCAAAGCTTTGATTTTTATCAACAGGTTAATCAACTAAAGCAAGATATTTCAGAAATTAAGCCCAATCTTCCAATGGCGACCAGTAGTTTTGAATTAAATGGTCCTGGCGGTTGCTCTACTGTTGAAGAATGTAGGGACTATTGCTCTTTTCCCGAACACGAAGAGGAGTGCGCAGAATATTTTGCTCAATAAAATATTTAAGCTAAAGGAATTTAAAAAAGAGGAAACCCGCTTTTTACGCTAACCACAATAAGAGCGGGTTTTTGATTTTATCCCTATTTCAAGGCCGCCTAATTATATTTGACAATAGGGGATAACTATACTATCATTTTTAAAGCTAATAATATCGTTGCAGAGGAGGTGAGCGAGTTGTCAATTAAAGACAGATTAGCTGGGCTTTGTTACGGTTTCCGATATGGCAAACAGTACATTATCCAAGATCCTTTGACCGGCAGTTTAGACAGAAAATTGCTTGAACAAGGATTCTTAGACGAGCTCTTGCTGATAGCTCGGCGCTACGAACGTGACTTGACGTTTCTATTGTTGGATATCGATAATTTTAAAGGTATCAACGACAGATTTGGCCATGTCGTAGCTGACAACATCTTAAGACAGGTTAGTCGGGCCCTTCAATCGATTTTGAGGAAAAGCGATTTCGTTATCCGCTATGGCGGAGACGAATTCTTGTTAGTATTGTCAGAAACTGACCAAGAAGGAGCTCAAACGCTTATGACAACAAGGCTTGTTGACGCTCTTAGAACGTTTGTCGAGCCAAGGCTAGGAGTTTCAATTGGCCTTAGTTATGGCATAGCCGCCTTGGAAGAGGACTCATCGGCTCAGGCCTTGATAGAGAAGGCAGATCAAGAGTTGTATCAGCAAAAAAAAGCTAAGCAAACTAATCTGAGACGAGTTAACGGCGAGTAGTCTTTGACTACTCGCCGTTTTATATTGATAGCGCTAAACTATATTATGCGACATTATATAAAATAGCTGTTGCAGAGATAGGGAAGCTTACCCTTTAGTTCCATGATACTTTTTATGGATTTTTCTTAGATGAGGCCTTGTCACATGAGTATATATTTGAGTTGTGCTTATATCTCTGTGTCCGAGAAATTCTTGAACCACTCTTAAATCAACGCCCTTAGTAAGCAGGTCGGTGGCGAAACTATGTCTTAAGGTATGAGGAGACGTGCTTGGCGGCAAACCTGCTTTGAGGGCATATTTTTTTATAATTCTTTCAATAGACCTTGTTGTGAGGCGACTATTGGGATTTCTGCCTTTATATGAAATAAACAAGGCCTTGGAGTTATCGTTTCTGGTTCTTAAGTATTTTTTAAGCCATTTGATTGCGTCTTCGGAAAGAAAAACTGTTCGAATATGGCCTCCTTTGCCAGTAATGCTTATTTCTAAAAGCTTATCTTCATCCTTTAGCTGAAACTGTTCACGATTTAGAGCTCCTAATTCTGCCACCCTTAAGCCAGTTGAGAACAGAATTTCTAAAATAGCCCTGTCTCTTAATCCTGTTTTTCTTGAGGTATTGGGCGCTTCAAGCAATTTTTTTACTTCATTAAGTTCTAAAAAATTTATCTTTCTTTCTTTTTCTTGCTTTAACAATTTAATTTTTTCAGACGGCAGGGAAATGATGTCTTTGTCTGCAAAATAATTTAGCAATGAACGCAAAGCTATCAGGTAATAATTTTGAGTATTCTTTTTTAATTGTTTTTTATTGCTTTTAATTCTTTGTCTTGATAAATATGTCTTATATTTAAAAATATGGTCAGGGGTCAGCTGGTGGGGCTTTAGATTCTGCAGGTTATTTATCTTTAGCCATTCAAAAAAACTTTTTAGAAATCTATGGTAATTTTCTTGAGACTTATAAGAAAGGCCTTCTTCTATATCCAGCCAGTCTAAAAAATCTGTTAGATGCTTTATAATTGGCTTATTGCTTTTTTGCATAAATTAGAGCGGAGAAGTGCTTCTACTTCTCTAAAGACGGTTAAGATGTATTATGCGACTAACTATCTATTACAATAACTCCCCTAAAATAGAAGTGTCAAGTGGATAAACTTTTAATCTATAACTAATCTATAATAATTTCTCTGTTC
Source organism: uncultured Candidatus Saccharibacteria bacterium (assembly GCA_964636195.1). GTDB lineage: Bacteria > Patescibacteriota > Minisyncoccia > Minisyncoccales > PEYH01 > CAZWQR01. The sequence goes on along the minus strand of CAZWQR010000003.1, from coordinate 5,903 downwards.
CAAAACAGGGAGAAATTATTATAAGCCTGAATAAGCCATGGCTTGGCTGAATTATTCCACCATTCAGCGACTTGGAAGTTAATCTTTTCTAAAAAGGGAACAATAGCAAAGAGCCAATTTCTTATTTTCTCGCCTACCCTACCAACAAAGGACCTGCTAGAGCTGCTTGTTTTGTGCAGGAGATTTTTTCCAGTTTCAAGCCCAGGCGGTTCTATCTGTTGAGCTTTTAAATAACTAAAAGGTAAAAAAATTAAAAAGCAGATTGCAGAAATAATAATAAATTTAACCCACTCCCCTTTTTTGATCATAATTTTTCCTTTGCTTGTTTTAATCTTAGCAAAGTTTTTTCTTTTCCCAAAATCTCAGCTATCTCAAACGGCGGGGCTGATGACTGTTTACCGGTTAAGGCCACGCGCAGAGGCCATAAAAGCCAACCCCTATCCCCTTTCGGGCTAATTTCAGCCGCTTTTTTAAGCAATATCTCCTCTAGATGTCCCTTTACCCATTTTGATGAAGAAATGGGCTCTAGGACCCCTTCTAGGGCGCTTAAAACGCTTTTAAGATCATTGTCCTGCATATTTTTCCATAAAAGAAGGTTTTTTTCATAATTTAGCTCTTTTTTAAAGAAAAATGAGGTTAAATCACTTATCTCAGAAAGATATTTGAGCCGTTCCTGGTAAAGGGCTATTATTTTTTGTAATTCCTGTAAGTTTATTTTTTCACCTGTGCCAGGCACCAAAAAGCCTTGTTTTATATCAACTGGCCCAAGACCGACTAAGTGTTCTTCTGTCTCAAATGTGGGTTCAATAAATCCGGCTTCAATCAGGTAAGGGATGCAGAGCTCTGTTATTTTGGATAAGGATTTGTTTCTGATATAAAAACCGTTTAGCCAGTCAAGTTTTTTTAAGTTAAACAGAGAAGGTGATTTTTGGCAGCGTTCTAGGGAGAATTCTTTTACTAAGATATTTAAAGGAAAAATTTCTTTTTCTGTTCCCGGATTCCAGCCTAAAAAGGCCATAAAGTTCACCATTGCCTCCGGCAAATAACCCTTTTTTTTGTATTCATTTACCGAAACGGTCCCGTGTCTTTTGCTCAATTTCCTCTTATCGGGTCCTAAAATTAAAGAAAAATGGCCGTATTCAGGCGATTTTATACCCAAAGCCCTTTGTAAAAGAATTTGTTTAGGAGTATTAGAAATATGATCCTCGCCTCTTAAAACATGAGTGATTTTCATTTCATAGTCATCAATTACGGCCGCTAAATTGTATAAGGGCGACTCTGTGTCTTTGGCAATTATTATGTCCCCTATTAGGCTGCTGTCAAATTCTATTTTCCCCTTGATTAAATCCTGAAATACAACTTGGGTATTGGGATTTTTAAATCTAATCACATATGGTTTGCCCTCTTTTAAATATTGTTCAACGGTTTTTTGATCTAAATTCCGGCACTTACCGCTATATTTAGGCGGTTGGCCAATGCTCAATTGATACTGCCTGTGGGCCTCAAGTTCTTCTTTACTGCAAAAGCAGTAATAGGCCTTATTTTCTTCTAAAAGTTTTTCAATATATTTTTTGTATAAGTTTGTTCTGTGACTCTGCTTATAAGGTCCAAAATCGCCTAATTCCTCTCTTAAATCGTCTGGGCTTATTCCTTCGTCCCAGACAATGTTAAGCCACCTTAAACCTTGAACAATATCTTCTACATATTCTTCTTTAGAGCGTTCTTTGTCTGTGTCTTCTATTCTAAGGATAAATTTGCCTTCGTATTTTTTCGCAAAGAGATAATTAAAAAGAGCCGATCTGGCGGTTCCAAGATGTAAAAAACCTGTTGGCGAAGGCGCAATTCTCACTCTGGGATTTTTTATTTTTGTTTCTGGCATTATCTAATATTATACTGAATATTTTTCTTTTTTTCAACCTTTTGCCAAAACTAGATATTTTGCAATCCTCTCCCCTGCTTCTGGCTTAGAAAACTTTAGGGCCGCTTTTTCCATTTCTTTTAAATTTTCAGGATGAGAAAATATTTTTATTAAAGCGGAATAAAGCATATGCGGAGTTGGATTTTCAGGTTCTAAAACCTCTGCCGCTCCATTTTTAGCATAAAGATAAGCGTTCTTGGCTTGGTGGCCCTGGGCTGAATTAAGTAAAGGAATGAGAATGCTTGGTTTGCCCAAAGCTGCTATTTCAAAGATAGCCGCTGCTCCAGCTCGGCTAACAACTAGATGGGCGCCAGCCAAGGCGTGTTTAATCTGTTCTTCATTTAAGAAACCGTATAGATGATAATACTTATCAAGCTCTTTGTTTTCTACTATGGTTCTGTAAAGCAAGTCAGTGTTATCTAGATTTTTTTCTCCGCATTGATGAATTATTTCAAATTTTTCCAATAGCTGGGGCAAAATTGCCAAAACCAATTCATTGATTTCTTCTGCTCCTTGAGAACCGCCCAGAATAAGAATTAGTGGCTTTTCTCCGCTAAGGTTAAAAATTTTTTTCGCCTCGTTTTCGTTTCCAAAAAGGAGTTCTTTTCTGATAGGGTTTCCGGTAACAATAATTTTATTCTGAAAATTTCCTTCTATCTCGGTATCGTCAAAAGAGGTAAAGATTGCCACTGCTTGTTTGGCGGCTAAATTAGTGGTTTTTCCAGCAATAGAATCAGACTCGTGGATGAATAGTGGAAATTTGAATAATTTATTGGCGATAATAACAGGCAAAGCCCCGTAACCTCCCTTGCTCAAGATAAGATCTGGCTCAATGCTTTTTAAAGCAAAAACAGCACTCAAAATGCCCCAAGGAATTTTAAAAACAACATCAATTATATTTTGAAAAATAGCTGAAATTTTTTTATATCTTCTTAATTTCCCAGTAGTTATTGTTTTGAGAATGACCCTTTCTTTCTGAAGCTCTTTTAAGCCGAATCTTGTTTTAGGGCCGATATAATAAAATGTCTGAGGAGAGATTTTTTTCATCTCCCTTATAATCGCTAAAATTGGATAAATATGTCCGCCGGTTCCGCCTCCGGTAAATACTATTTTCATGTTTTTTGTTTAGAAATGTTTAAGAGTAAACCAAGCGCTGTGAGCTCCACCAGTATATGGGAACTGCCATAGCTTACTAATGGCAAAGGAATGCCAGTTAAGGGCAGAATGCCTATTATCGCCCCGATATTTACAAAGGCCTGAATAGTAAGCCATAAAACAATACCAATAGCCATTAGTTTTAAGAAGTCCCCTTTTGATTTTCTAGCGATGTTAAATCCCTGCCAAATAAAGATTAAAAATAGGATAACCAATATACAGGCGCCAATAAACCCGGTTTCTTCGGCGAGAACGGCAAAAATAGTGTCAGTCATTGGTTGTGGCAAAAAACTTGATTTCTGGACGCTTAGGCCTAACCCTTGGCCGGTTATTCTCCCTGAGCCCACGGCAATAAGGGACTGATTAAATTGATAACCGCTGCCAAGCGGTTGAGTGCCTGGGTTTAAAAAAACTAGCATGCGCTCTAATCTATAAGGGGCGGTCTTGATTAAAATAAGCAGTGCGGCAACGCCTGAAAAAGCTAAAACTAGCGTGTGCCAAATAGGAGTTTCAGCAATAAAATACATAATTAGGGCCACTGCCACAATTACCCCCAAAGTACTAATATCGGGCTGCATTATTAATAAGACACAGACTACCCCTAGAATTACAATCATAGGGAGGAAAAAGTTTAGGAAACTCTTTTTTTCTTTTTTGTGTTTAGTTAGCCAGGCAGCTAGATAAATAATAAAAGCTAGTTTTAGGAATTCAGAGGGCTGGAACTTCAGGCCAAAGAGAGAAACCCAGCGCCTGGCTCCTCCGCTTGAGCTGCCGATTTTTGGCATAAAGATTAAAACCATTAAAAGGATAGCAATGATTACTAAAACCAGGGCATATTTTCTGATAATTTTTAGGTCTATCTTATAGGCAATAAATCCTAAAATAAGCCCGGGCAGGAGACCAAAAACTATTTGGTGAATTAGAAAGTGAAAAGAATTATCAAAGTATTTTTGGGAGATTGTAATAGAGACACTGGCTAAAATTAAAAATCCCCAAAAAATAATCAGAAAAATAGAAGCCAAAAGGACTAGATCTGGTTTTATGCCCTTATGTTTCATTTAGTTCTTTTACATATTTTTTGAAGAGCTTTCCCCTTTCAGCATAATCATTGAAGCAGGAAAAGCTGGCGCAAGCAGGAGAAAGCAAACAAACCTTTTTTGCCTTTTGATAGCAAAGCTGAACTGCTTCTTTCATATTGTTTGTAAAAAAATAGTTAGGTTTCTTTTTAAGCTCTTGAAGGATTTTCTCTCCTTCGGTAGGGAAAAGGATAACCGTTTTGATGTCTTTTTTTTCTATTTCTCTTGCTAGTTTTTTGAAATCAGAACCTTTGTTTGAGCCCCCTAAAATCAGAGTATCAACATCATCAATTGCCTCTAAGGCGGCAATTGTGGCCTCTGGCAAGGTAGAAGCAGAGTCATTGATAAATTTTATTCCCTTAAATGTACCTACTATTTCTAAACGATGTTCAAACGGCTTGTAATGTTTTAAAGTTTTTTCTATGGAAATATTAAAAAGATCCAGTGCGCAGCCAGCTGCTTTTACGTCTTCTGAAAAAAGCCTTCCTTTTAAAAGCGAATTTTTTGGCTCCCTTAAATGCTTTTTAGTATAATCAATGGTTCTGGCTTTTGTCTTGCGAGCCAATTGTGAAAGCTCTGGATATTGGCTGTTAAAAATAAAATAGTCATCTTTGGTTTGAAAAAGAGTAATATTGCTCTTGGCTTTAAAATAGTTTTTAAATGTTTTAAAGAAGTCAAGATGGTCAGGAAAAATGTTTAAAAATATAGCAATGTGAGGGTTTATCTTTAGGTCTTCTAGTTGATGAGAAGAAATTTCAAAAACAAAAATTCCTTGTTTATCGTAGTAATCCAGCGGAGGTCTTCCCATATTGCCGATTAAATATGTTTTTTTGCCGGATTGCTTCAATGCCCTGTAAATGAGGTCCGAAGTTATGCCCTTGCCTTTAGAGCCAGTCACAGCAATAACCTTATCTTTGTGTTGTTTTAAGAATATTTCTGCTTGCGAGGTAATAATTTTATCCGTTAAATATGGTTTTACTAAATCTTTGTTAATTCCCGGGGCTTTAATGATTAAGTCATACTCCCCTATTGCTCTGAGATAATCTTTGCCAAAATGAGTTTTAGTATCTTTTTCTTTAAAATCCAAATTTCTTTGATCAGCCACGCCGATTATTTTTTCGGGAAATTTTTTTCTTAAAAATTTTAAGCTAGACATTCCTTCTCTGCCCAAGCCCAGGATAAGAATTTTTTTATCTTTTAGATGCATTGTTTTATCTTATCAGAATATTAGTTTTTTGTTTAGTGATTAAAACTAAAAAAAGCAGGCGTTAGATAGCGCCTGCTTGCTAGGTTATATTTCGTACTAGCTTAACACAGTCTGTAACATTTCTCTATACGATGGGTCTGTCTCCCAGCGTATAAGCAGTTTAACGACCCGTTTACTCAACTTATGTGCGTTTTGTCCTGCTAGGGGCTGTATTGTTCCTTGGTTCTGAGAGAAGGAGAATATTTTTACTCCTAGGTACGACATTGTCAAAGCTAGCGGATGATGGCTGTTTTCGTTTATCTCTCCTTCGGCTGCCGAGAGGATCGGCCAATTAGTTACAAATAATAAGACATATGGGGCGACAATAGCTGCGTTCCATTTATTCAGCGACGTCGTTTTTATAGTTTTTACTTTGACCGTTAAGCGCCGCAAGCGCCAAAAATTGTAGGTTTTGATGGGAAACAAGTTGTCAGCAATCTTCCTCAAACCCAACTTCATAATTCTCCTCCTTCTTGATTAGTGTTCTATTAATCTTTTGCCATATATA
>CAZWQR010000002.1:24754-55816 GCA_964636195.1 uncultured Candidatus Saccharibacteria bacterium | reverse complement strand
AATGTGCGGCATAATAGGATACATCGGCAAACGGCAAGCTCTTCCAATTATTTTAGAAGGGCTTGAGCGCCTCGAATATCGCGGGTATGATTCAGCCGGAGTAGTGGTTTTAGGCGATAAGGGCGCTGTTGTTAAAACAACGGGTAAAATAGAAAACTTAAGAGAGAAGCTACAAGAAAGAAAAATATCAGGCACTATTGGTTTGGGTCATACCAGGTGGGCTACTCATGGTAGACCTTCTGATATAAATGCCCATCCTCATTGGGATTGTAGTAAAGAGATTTTTGTGGTTCACAATGGCATTATTGAAAATTATAGTTATCTAAAAAACAGGCTTAAATCTCATAATTTTGTCAGCGAAACCGATACAGAGGTTCTGGCTCATTTAATAGAGGAAAATTATAAGGGCAATTTAGAAGAAGCGGTTAGATTGGCGCTCCAGGAAGTTGAAGGGGCTTATGCTATCGCTGTTGTTTCTAAAAAAGAACCTAATAAAATTGTTTTTGCTCGTTATTCAAGCCCTCTTTTAGTTGCTTTAGGCGAAGGGGAAAATTTTGTTGCTTCTGACGCGCCAGCAATTCTAGCTTATACTAAGCAAGTCGTTTATTTAAATGATGGTGAAATGGGAGTAATCACTAATGATGGTTTTTCTGTTTTTAATTTAGACAACCGAAAAGTCAGAAAAACGAGTGAAAGAATTGACTGGGATATAGCCCAGGCCGAAAAAGGTGGTTATGACCACTTTATGCTGAAAGAGATTTTTGAGATTCCTAAAACAATTGAAAACGCTTTTAGGGGCAGAGTGCTTTTAAAAGAAGGGCTTGTAAAATTTGGCGGTTTGGAAAGGGTCGAAAAGAGGTTAGCGGGAATTACCAGATTAAGCATTGTTTCTATGGGTACTGCTCTTTTAGCAGGAAAGGTAGGAGAGTATATGATAGAAGAGTATGCCCAATTGCCTGTGGAGACGGAGAATGCTTCAGAGTTTAGGTATAAAAAGCCGGTCATTTCAAAAGATGATGCTGTTTTAGTAATTTCCCAGTCGGGAGAAACAGCAGACACCCTTTTTGCTGTAAAAGAAGCTAAACGAAAAGGGGCTTTGGCCTTGGGTTTAATCAATGTAGTAGGATCAAGCATTGCTCGGGAAGTTGATGCCGGTGTTTATAACCATGCTGGCCCAGAGATTGCTGTGGCTTCTACTAAGGCCTTTATTTCACAGCTTTCTGTTCTGGCTTTATTAACTGTTTTTTTAGGCCGCCAAAGACAAATGTCTTTAGTGGTTGGAAAGCGGATTCTAGAAGAGTTAGAGAAGCTACCTTTTTTAAGCGGGTCTATTTTAGAAAAATCTTTAGAAATCAAAAATTTAGCCCAAAAGTATTCAGGTTTTAATAATTTTTTGTTCTTAGGCAGAAAATATAATTATCCGGTCGCCTATGAGGGGGCTTTAAAATTAAAAGAGGTTTCCTATATTCATGCTGAAGGCCTCCCGGCCGGAGAAATGAAGCATGGGCCGATTGCTATGATTGACGAAAGTTTTCCTAGTGTTTGTATTTGTTTAAAAGACAGTGTTTATGAAAAGAATTTTTCTAATATTCAAGAAATTAAAGCTCGGAACGGAAAAGTTTTAGCTATAGCTACAGAAGGCGATAATAATATTCAGAAGATAGCAGATGATGTTTTTTATATTCCTAAAACTCTTGAAATGTTAAGCCCCATTCTTTCGGTTATTCCTTTGCAGCTTTTTGCCTATTATTTTGCTTTGCAAAAGGGCTTGGACGTGGACAAGCCAAGGAATTTAGCTAAAAGCGTGACTGTAGAATAGAAAAAGAAGCGCTAATTATCTTAATGTGTGGTTCTTATGAGAACCAACGGACTTTTAGCGCCTCTGTAATTTGGGGCAAAGCGGATTTTGTCACTTGATAGTGCTGAATACAAATTTCAGCTAATCTGCTTTTAAGGAGCTATTTTAGAAAAGCAAGAAACTAGGATAACGTTATCAGCCCTATGGGGGTCAGGTGGCGATTATTTAGCTTTCTGCTCTTTTCTTTTCATCTCCGCCGGGGCCGGTTATGCTTCTTGTCCAGCTTCTAGCGAAGCCACAATGTACTCTCCAGCCCCGGCAATTTCTATTGTTTAATTTTGTTCAGTTATGCCTTCTTTTAGACCTTCAGCCCAAAGGAATTTGAGGAGTTTTTCTATTCGCTTTACCTTGCTGTGGGGTTTGCTTTTTAAGCCTTGGGTTATTTCTTTTCCCTTATTTGTTCGCGTGGCTAGCAAATAAAGAGATCTTCTGATTTCTGGTCTTTTCCTTGAAATATGAGCTCGTCCTCGCTTGTCAGTGCGTGTGACATCCAGGCCGCAGAAACTGCGTATTTCTCGCCAATGGGGCCAGCTCCGCCATCCTAGAAAACCGAGCAAAACGTAGATTGTGTCGCAGTCATTAAATAATTTGACCAAGACGTGGTTTTCAACTTGCTGTCTAAGGGCTTCAATAGCCATTGTTTTTTCCTCCAACGCTTGTTCGTATCTGGCTAATAGCCGCTGATATCTATGCATGGTTTCGTTATATATGGTTTTGGGCACATATTTAGCTAGTGACGAAGCAGCTAATATTTTAACTGACGGCGGAATCTCTTCCATCTTTTCTAAAACCCGAGGGTTTGGGTTTTGGAGAGCAGGGCGCATTTTGATAGTGAAGAGTCCGGGACTTTTTGGCTCTGGTACTGGTAGGGAAATGTTTTTTTCACCCTGCCTTATTGAAGTTTTTTTGATAGGCACAATTTCAGGAAAGAGAATTGCTAGATGGTCATAGAGTTGCAGGATAATGCTTTGTAATTCCTTGGTTTTTCTGCCATATTCTATGGCTAGGCGGAATGATGGGAGTTTCTCTGGGTTCACTGTTCTATGAGGACTTTCCTGGAAGAACGGCCTTAATTTCAAATTCTGGTTTTGCAGGACCAAGGGTAGTTTTGAAGCTATAGATCCAACCTTTCCTCGTTTTTCTCTTTCAGTGGGTAGGGAATAGTAGAAAACTTTAATGCCGAGCTGTTTTAGGCCATAAGCCAGAGGCACAGCAAATCGACGATTGCCGGCCAAGACAATGCTTTTTTCTTCCCTTTCTTGCAGGATATTGATTATTTTTTTAAGTCCTGCTTGGCTATTGGCTACAAACATCTTGGTTGTTCCCTCGTCAGTATTGAGCGCAACAACGGTATGCGTACTTTTGCCGACAGCCAATCCTATACTGGGCTTTTTTATCTTCGCCACGGCTACCTCCTTTAGATTGTAATCTTATGAGCTATGCTAATTTTAAGATATTTTTTTAATTTGTCAAATAAAAAGCGGAGACACCCAAGGTATTATACCAGCTGTTTCATAGCTAGATTGACCTTTCTTAGATATCTCCGCAAGCTGTATAGGCAGAGCGGCTCTATTTCTTTTTCTCAGCGCTTTGCAGCGCCGATATACGCTTTTCTTGCCAGCTTTGCCCTTTTTAAGAACTATTAGTAGAGTGGGAAGCCAATTTTGAAAAACCAGCTCAAAGAGCCTTGTTGTACCTCCAGCTTCCCACTCTATTCATTTTTGCCTGCATTAAACTTTCTGTTTCAGTTTATTTCTCCAGAAGGGTTAGGGAGTTAGTGACTTCAGTATCTTTTTTTGCCAACATAATCTTAATAAAAAGATTTGGCAAAATCAAGTTTTATGTTAAAATGGTATTATTAGTTTAAAATGGTTTATGAATTGGCAGAATATTTTTCTTAAAAAAGAATCAGGTCAAGAAATACTTTTAGGAAACGAAGCCGTTGTAAGAGGGGCCTTGGAATCAGGCGTTCAATTTGTTTCCACTTATCCAGGCACTCCGGCTTCAGAAATTGGAGACACTTTTTCCTACTTAGCTAGGAATTTTAAAGTGCCTTTCTATTTTGAATATTCTATTAACGAGAAAGTAGCCATGGAAGCCGGTATTGGCGCTAGTTTTTCTAATTTAAAGAGCTTGGTTGCTATGAAGCATTTTGGTTTGAACGTGGCTAGCGATGCTTTGCTGCCTTTTGTCTATACTGGTTCTAAGGGGCCAACAGTAATTGTGGTATCCGATGACCCTTCTTGTCATAGCTCTGGCCAGTCAGAGCAAAATTCGCGAGCGTTTGCTCAATTAGCCCACATTCCTATTTTAGAGCCCTCTGACCCCCAAGAATGCAAAGATTTTGTTAAAGCTGCTTTTAGGATTTCAGAAAAGTTTGAAATTCCAGTTATGGTTCGTTTGACTACCAGGGTAAGTCATCAGAGTGGGATAGTTGATTTTTCTAAGATTAAAATTTCTAAAACCAAAGCCAAGTTTGTGAAGAATTATGATAAGTTTGTTACTATGCCTCCTAGGGTTTTAGAAATGCACGATGAGCTTTTAGAAAAGATTGAAAGAATTGCTAAATTTTCAGAGACAAGCAAGCTTAATTCTCTGGAAAGTTTTAAAGGAAGCAAAAAGGGCATTATTGCCTCTGGAATCAGTTATTTATATGTTAAAGAAGCTCTAAAACAATTAGAAATTAATTTGCCTATTTTTAAGGTAGGCATTTTTTATCCTTTAGCTGAGATAAAACTGCAGAGGTTTCTTAAAAAATTAGATAAAGTTTTAATAATAGAAGAGCTAGAGCCTTATTTAGAAGAGAAGGTTAAGATATTAGCTAGACAACAAAAGATTGAAGTAGAGGGGAAAAATTTCTTGCCCGAAACAAGAGAGTTTAGGCCAGAGCAGGTTTTGAAAGCAATTGCTCAATTCTTGGGCAAGAAGTATAAGGTACCAGATAAAAATTTGCCAAAGGCGCTGAAGCGTTTTCCTAGCCTCTGTCCCGGTTGCCCTTATTGGATGGTTTTTAATGGTGTTAAGCAGGCCCTGAAAGAAAGCAACATTAAAGAAGACGATGTTATTTTTGGCGGAGGAATAGGCTGTTATATGCTGGCCTCTTTTGCTCCTCATAACCTTCAAGATTATTTATTCTGTATGGGTTCTTCCATTGGCATAGCTCACGGAATTAAGAAAGCGAATCCTAATCAAAAACTTATTTCTTTTGTAGGGGATTCTAGCTTTTTTCATGCCGCTATGCCGGCTTTAGCCAATGCGGTTCATAACGGTTCTAACCCTTTAATAATTATTATGAATAATTCAATAACCGCTATGACCGGCCAGCAGCCCTACCCGGGCATCAAGGAGACCGGGAGAAAGGAGAAGGGAAAGAGAATAAAAATTGAAGAGGTGGTAAGGGCTTTGGGAGTTAAGAACTTAAAAGTTTTGGACGCTACTGAAGATTATAAGGAGTATGTCAAAACAATTAAAAATTATTTAGCCAAGAATGAGCTGGCTGTTATAATTGCCAGACGTCCTTGTCTAAGAATATGAGTGAAGCAAAAAAAGAATTTAATTTAGTGATTGCCGGCGTTGGCGGCCAGGGTTTAATTACCTTAGGGAGGATTTTGAGCAGGGCCGCTTTTTTGCAAGGTTTAGATGTTAAAATGTCAGAACTTCACGGTCTGTCTCAGCGGGGTGGTTCGGTTGCTGTCAATGTCCGTTTTGGGAAAAAAGTTTTCTCGCCTCTGGTTGCTGCCCAGCAGGCAGATTTAATTTTAGTCCTAGAGAGAAACGAATCTTTACGAGATTGTTCTTTTGCTAACCCAGAAAGAACCATCTTTTTTATTAATGATAATTCGCTTTTTTCTCCTTCTTTTGCCGGCAAACGGCTAGAAAGCTTTGCGGAGATAAAAAAACTGCTTGAAGAATTTTCTAAAAAAATTTATTCCATTAAAGCAACTGAAAAAATGCAGCTTGATTTGGGATCTCCGGTATTGGCCGGCATATATATGGTGGCTGCCGCGGTTTTTAATAATTTAATTCCTTTAAAGGAAAAATATGTTTTAAGAGCAATGAAAGACTTGCTTCCTGGCAAATTTGACAAAAATATTAAGGCTTTTAAATTGGGCAAAAAGGTTAAATTATGAAAGCAGTTATTTTAGCAGCCGGCCGAGGGACCCGAATGGAGCCCCTTTCTTGCGTAAAAGATAAGCCCCTATTACAGATAATAGGCAAGACGGTTTTGGAGCGCAATTTAGACCAGTTGAATGGTTTGGTTAAAGAAGTGATTTTAGTAATTAGACCTAATCACCGAGGCAAAGCGGTGATTTCTCTTTTTGGCAATAAGTATAAGAAACTTAAGATAAAATACGTTCTTCAGAAAAAGCCTTTAGGCACCGGCGATGCCGCCAAGCTGGCTTTGAAATATTTAGATAAGAGGTTTTTGCTTTTAAACGGAGATGACCTTTACTCTAAAAAAGACATTAAAAAAGTTTTAGCTCGTTTCCCTTGCATTCTAGTCAAGAAAGTTTCAAACCCCAGCGCTTTTGGAATAATTGAAACCAAAGAGGATTTAGTGGCTAATTTTATGGAAAAGCCCAAAAAACCTAAATCCAACTTAGCTAACATTGGTCTTTATTTTTTACCTAAAGAAATTTTTGATTACAAAATTAAAAAATCCAGCAGAGGCGAATATGAAGTAGTTGACTATATTAAACACTTTATCAAAGAAAATAAGCTTTATTATAAAAGAGCCGAGGACTGGCTTCCTTTGGGCTATTGCTGGCAACTTTTAGATGCTAACAAGTTTTTCTTAAGCGAGCTAAAATCAGTTAGAAGGGGAAAAATTGAGAAGGGCTGTGTGCTTAAGGGTTTGGTTAAAATCGGCGCGGGTACAGTTGTTAAAAGCGGCAGCTACATTGAAGGTCCGGTTAGCATTGGCAAAAACTGTGTTATTGGGCCAAATTGTTTTATTAGGCCTTATACTAGCATTGGTGAGGGTTGCCGTATTGGGCAGGCCGTAGAAATCAAGAATTCTATGATTGGCAAAAACGTAAATATTGCTCATCTTAGTTATGTTGGCGATTCTATAATCTCTGCCAATTGCAATTTAGGAGCTGGCACAATTACTGCCAACCTAAGGCACGATAATAAAACTATCAAAACAATGATAAAAGGATCATTGCTCGATACTCAAAGGCGTAAGTTAGGAGCTATTTTGGGGGAGAATGTAAAAACAGGCGTTGGTACGCTTATTTATCCAGGCAGAAAGATTTGGCCGGCAAAAACCACTTTGCCCGGCGCAATAGTAAAAAAAGATGTTAAGTAAAAAGGGCCTTTTATTATTCTCTGGAGGATTAGATTCAATCCTGGCGGCTAAGCTTTTAATGGACCAGGGGATTAAGCTTCAGGGATTAAGTTTTAAAAACTATTTTTTTGAATTAAAGGATATTAAAAAACGGGCTTCAAGGATCAATTTGCCGCTTAAGATGATAGATCTTTCTAAAGAACAATTTAAGCTTGTCAAAAATCCAAAATTTGGCTATGGAAAAAATTTAAACCCTTGCCTTGATTGTCGATTATTAATGTTTAAGCAGGCAAAAAAGATTATGGAAGAACAGGGGTTTTCTTTTATTGCTACCGGAGAAGTTATTGGAGAGCGCCCTATGAGCCAGCGGAAAAAGGCAATGGAGTTTTTAGAAAAGAAAGCCGGATTAGAAGGAAAGCTTTTGCGTCCTTTGTCGGCTAAGCTTTTAAAAGAAACTGAAATTGAGAAGAAAAAAATTGTTGACAGAAAAAAGCTTTTAGCTATAAGCGGACGCAGCCGTAAAAAACAGATTGCCTTGGCTAAGAAATATGGAATTGAGGATTACCCCACGCCGGCTGGCGGTTGCCTTTTAACTGATCCTGCCTTTAGCAAACGGTTAAAGGAGCTTTTGGAGAAGCAGGAAAAAATTACTGAAAATGACATTGCCTTGCTTTTTGTGGGCAGGCATTTTTGGCATAAAAATGTTAAAATAGTAGTGGGCAGGAATGAAGAAGAAAATAAAAAGCTTCATAAGCTAAAAAAAGACGGGAATATAATAATAGAGCTTGAAGATATTCCCGGTCCCACTACTTTGGTTAGAGGAGGGGCGCAAGAGGCGATTAATAAGGCCAAAAGGTTAACCAAGCGCTATTCTTCAGCGGCTCGCAGAAAAAAACAAGTTAGATTTAAAAAATGTTAATTGGCATAGCCATAGAAGATTTATTCAATTATCTTTTGAAGAGAGAGTCCACCCAGTTTTTCGTCAGCATGGCCATTCGTTCTTTAGCTATTGGCATGGTGGGCATTTTTGAGCCGATTTATTTGTATATCTATTTTAACCGCTCTATAAGTTATACCTTGTTTTTCTGGGGTATCTATTCGGGAGTTTTAGCATTAGGCGTAGTCTTGGGCGGCAAGGCTATGGAGAAGTTTGGTTTGAAGCGATCGATGCTTTTGTCTAGTTTTTTCTATTTTGCTTATTATGTTTGTTTGTTTTTTATCCAGTCCTCTTTTTGGATGATTCCTTTGGCTATTTTAGCAAGGGTCATTGGCGCTTCGCTTTTTTGGCCTGCCTTTCATACTGATTTTATTCGCTTTACTAAAGGAGAATATAGGGCCAAGGGGGTTAGCAGTATGAGTATTGTTTCTTTGTTAGCTGGTATTTTAAGCCCTATTATTGGGGGTTTTATTTTAGCTGGTCTTGGTTATGCTTCTTTATTTGTGGTCGTTCTCGTTACTCTTTTTGCTTCTAGCTTTCCCTTGTTTCTTTCCAAAGAGCGCTATGAAGTTTATACCGATACTTACAAAGGGGCTTGGTCTAGGATTAAAAAGAATAAAGATATGAGTTTTGCTTTGGGCTGTTTGGGCATAGAGGCGGGCATAGACTTTATTATTTGGCCTATTTTTATAATTAGCTTGGGCGTAACTTATGAAGAGTTGGGCGGAATTTGCACTTTTGCTTTGTTTGTCGCCGCTTTTTTTGCTTGGTATGTAGGCAGAATTAGCACTAGGCAAAGCAAGAGAAGTCTTTTAAACATCGGCTCTGTTCTATTGTCTCTTGCCTGCGCCGCTGAGTTTTTTATAAAAGACGCCATTTCTGCTTTTTTGGCTCAGAATTTTTATCGCGTTAGCAAAACTACAGCCCTAATTCCTTTTAGAACCATTCTTTATGACCGGGCAGCAGCCCTAAAAGACAATGCTGATGAGTTTATAGTTTATCGAGAGATTGTAATTAATAGTACTCGGGCATTCTTTTTTATCTCTTTGGGGATAATATTTTTCTTTGTGCCTATCCCGCTTAAATATATCTTTTTCTTAGGCGCGTTGGCAGCTTTTGGCTATTCGTTTTTAGCCAAACCGAGACTCTTTTCTTTTAATAAGATAATTAAAATAAAACATGAAGAATAAAGCTTGTTTGCTTTTATGCTTTTTTTTAATTTTATTTTCTTTTGCGATTGCTTTTTATCTTTATCCTCAAATGCCTGCTCAAATGGCTAGCCACTGGAATATTAAAGGAGAAGTTGATAATTACAGCCCCAAATGCACGACTCTGTTTTTAATGCCCCTGATTTCTTTTTTAATACTTTTACTTTTTTGGATTTTGCCAAGGGTTGATCCCTTAAAGAAAAACATCCAGCAGTTTAGGAGTTATTTTAATGTTTTTATTTTTTTAATAATCTTTTTCCTTTTTTATGTCTATCTTTTGACTGTTTTTTGGAATTTGGGTTATCGTTTTGACTTGGGCAGTTTTTTGCTTCCCGCCTTGGCAATTCTTTTTTATTATGCCTCTGTTTTAATAAAAAACGCCAAAAGAAATTGGTTCATTGGCATTAGAACACCTTGGACCCTAAGCAACGAAAAGGTTTGGACAAAAACCCATAAACTGGGAAATATTTTATTTAAGATTTTAGCTCTTATCACTTTAGCTTCTGTTTTTTTCCCAAGTTATGGATTTTATGTTTTGATTACTTTTGCGTTTTCGAGCGTTGTGATACTTTTTGTTTATTCTTATCTAGAGTATAAAAAGATTACTTCTTTTTAGAGATTTTTTTGAGTTGCATAGAGACAATAACCACGATAATAGTTACTAAGATTGCATA
Source organism: uncultured Candidatus Saccharibacteria bacterium (assembly GCA_964636195.1). Taxonomy (GTDB): domain Bacteria; phylum Patescibacteriota; class Minisyncoccia; order Minisyncoccales; family PEYH01; genus CAZWQR01. The sequence continues at coordinate 45,849 of CAZWQR010000002.1, read as the reverse complement.
AACAAATTTGCTAATTAGGGTGCCGCTTTTTTCAAATAATTCTTCAAAAAGACTTTTAATGGCTTCGTTCCAGGCCAGGGCGGCTACTAAACCAAAGCCTCCCAAGATTAAAGTAATGGTTTTTTCTTGAATTTCTAAGCGAGCCTTGTTAAACTTTTGTAACTCTTTTTTTGGCATGTTAGAATTATTAATTAACCTCATTGACTTCATTATAACATGATTTTTAATTTCAATGCATTTTTGAATTCGTCTTTTCTTAATAACACGGTTTTGGATTATTTGATGTCTTTGGCTATTTTCCTGGCTGTTTTAATGGGCCTAAGGATTTTTAGGTCAGTTATTATAGCGCGTTTAAGGAAGCTTAGCGCAAAAACTAGAACTGATATTGATGATCTTTTAACGCATATCATTGATTCTGTCGGCGGCTTTTTCTATGTTGCTGTTTCTTTTTATATTGCCTTAAGACCGCTAAATTTTGAGGAGAGCTTCTTTAAGATCATTGGCTATCTTCTCTTTTTTATAATCGTTTATTACATTGTCAACACTATACAAGCCTTGATCGGTTATGGAGCAGAAAAGTTTGTGCAGAAAAAGAAAAAGCGCGGGCAAGAATTTGATGAGTCGGTAGTTGACCTTTTGGTAAAAATATTGAAAGGCATTGTCTGGGCCGTTGCCATTATCGTAGTTTTTCAGAATCTTGGCTACGATATCTCCGCCTTGGTGCTTAGTCTTGGTATTGGGGGCATAGCCATAGCTTTTGCCTTGCAGAATATTTTGGCGGATTTGTTTGCTTCTTTTGCTATCTATTTTGATAAACCTTTTCAGGTCGGTGATTTTATTGTTGTTGGAAAAGATATGGGAACAGTCAAAAGGATTGGTATAAGATCGACTCGGCTTCAGACCTTGCAAGGAGAAGAACTGGTGGTGTCTAATAAAGAACTGACCGAATCGAGGGTGCATAATTATAAAAGAATGGAGAAGCGGAGGACTGTGTTTTCTTTTGGCTTGACCTACGAAACACCTACTGAAAAGCTTAGAAAGGTACCGGCAATCATTAAAAACATTATGGACAACATTGAACTAGTTGATTTAGACAGGGCTCATTTTAAGGAGTTCGCTGATTTTAGTTTGAATTTTGAAGTAGTTTATTATCTTAATTCCAGCGACTATAATGTCTATATGAATATTCAACAGGAGATTAATTTAAGGTTAAAAGAAGAATTTGAAAAGGAAGGGATTGAAATGGCTTATCCTACCCAGACGATATTTTTGCAGAAATAAAAAAGGCCGGCTGCTGTTGCAGCCGGCCTCCGTTTCGACAACCGATTTTTCTTTACGAGGAGCGCAAAACCTCAATCCTCTGTGTTTACGGTTCTCAAATCCTCTAGACAACTATTGTTAGGATATTCTCTTTATAAGTTTTTTGGGTTTGAGTCCGAAGATTATCTTGTATAGAAAGAATAACTAACATGTTCTTGTAAACATTCTTAGAAGAAAGATTTTTTATGCCTTGATTTATGTTTGGGCAATGAGCGGCTGCTATTATTATCAGGACGGCTTTTTTTGCGGGACTAAGCACTCCTTTTTTAAATTATAAACAGCACAAACTTAAAACTTGTTAACTTAAAACCTGTTATTTCTTAGGAGTTTGGGAGTCCTTATTGTAGCCACATTGTCAACGTTATTGTCTAGAACTATGATTGTTTTCGTCGACACCTCTTAGGATGGGGTGTTTAAAAATTATTAATACAAAAATTGATATAAGCTAAAGTTTTGGTTGAAAAATTATTATTTTTGGCTTAAATTGAATTAATGGCAAAAAAAATAGCAGTGGCTAATTTAAAGGGAGGTACTGGCAAGACAAATGTTTGTATTAATTTGTCTATGTTTTTGACCGCTTTTGGGAAAAGAGTCCTGTTAGTTGATTTAACTTCCCAAGCCGATGTTGGCTTTTGTCTCGGTATTAAGGCCTCGCCTAATTTTGTAGGAGATGTTTTGCTTCAAAAAGTAAGGCCGAGGGTTGTTGTAAAAAGTACTCCTTATTTTGGTTTTGATGTTATGCCTTCTTCTGAAAAATTAAGAGAAGTTGCCGAAGAGCTGACAAAAATTAAAAATGGGGAGTTTCGTTTGAAAAAGGCGCTGGAACAGCTAGAAGAAGATTATGATTTTATTATTATAGATACGGCGCCTATTTTTGATATTTTATTGAAAAATGCTTTAGCAGCGGCTGATGAAGTCATTATTCCAGTTCAGGCAGAACATTTAGCCATGCGTTCAGCCAAGCAGTTTGTTTCTTTAATAGAAGAGGCCGGGTTGGAGATTGAAGAAATCAATGCCTTGATAACCATGTATCTCTGGAGAAGCCTTTTGTCTAGAAAGATTTTGAAAGAAATGCGAAAGGATTTTGCTGAAAGAATTTTTAATGCTACTATACCCCAAGCCGCTATTTTGGCTCAATTGCCCGAAAAGAAAGAGCCGATTTTAAAAACGGTTCCCAACTCCAGGGCAGCCAGAGCTTATAGCCAGCTGGCAGAAGAGTTAATTAAAAAATATGAAAAAAACAGTTGAGAATTTAACGAAGGCTTTTATAGGAGAAAGCCAGGCTCGCAATCGTTATACGATTTATTCCAAGATTGCCCAAAAAGAAGGATTTGAGCAAATAGGAGAACTCTTTTTATTAACCGCTGAAAATGAGAGAGAGCATGCTAAGTGGCTCTTTAGAATGATTAACGACTTAAAAGAAGAGCTGGAAGAAATTAAAGTTGAAGCTGAAGCATCTTTAACTCTGGGTGATACGGCCGCTAATCTTAAAGCTGCTATTGCGGGGGAAAACTATGAAAACACAGAGATGTATCCCCAATTCGCCAAGGTGGCTGAAGAAGAGGGCCTGCCTGCAGTAGCCAGCAGATTAAGGGCTATTGCTGTGGCTGAGAAGCATCATGAGCAAAAATTTCAAAAGCTTTTAAAAGAAGTAGAAGAAAATTCTGTGTTTCAAAAGCAGGAAAGGGTTTATTGGGTTTGTCGAAAATGCGGCTATGTTCACCAGGGGGAAACTCCTCCTGAGACCTGTCCTTCTTGCAGTCATGGCAAGGAATATTTTGAGCTCCAGTGCGAGAGCTATTAATTTTTAAAAACCGCCCCAAAAGGGCAGTTTTTTGTGTGCCGGAGGAGGGAGTCGAACCCTCAAGGACAGAGTCCATACGATTTTGAGTCGTACGCGTATTCCAATTCCGCCACTCCGGCTTTTCTAAATACTAAGCAATAAAGCTTATTTTTTCAAGCCTGATAGTCGCATTCAGGATTAGAGCATTTTATGTGCCCCCTTTTTGTTTTTACAAGAAGCCAGCCGCATTTTGGGCATTTATCTTTTAGAGGTTTGTCCCAGACCGCAAAATCGCAAGCTGGATATTGATCACAGCCATAGAAGAGTTTTCCTCTTTTAGTTCTTTTTTCTACCACCTGGCCCTTTTGGCACTTAGGGCACTTGAGATTAAGCTTATTGTCTTCTAGAGTCTCAGTATATCTGCATTTTGGGAAATTGGGGCAGGCGTAAAATTTTCCAAACTTGCCTAGTTTTATAACAAGATTAGCGCCGCAATTAGGGCATTTTTTATTGGTTTTTTCTTCAGCTATTTCTTTTTTAGAAAGTTTTTTTTCTTTTTGCTTGAGATTTTTTTCAAAAGGCCGATAAAAACTTTCTATCAATTTTGGCCATTCTTTTTGGCCTTGAGCGATTTTATCCAGATCTTTTTCCATTTTAGCGGTGAATTTTAAATCAACTATCTTAGGAAAGTGTTTTACCAAGAGGTCGTTAACCACTAGTCCTATCTCGGTAGGCTGAAAGCGTTTTTGTTCATTTTTTTCAACATAGTTTCTTTTTTGGATAGTATAAATAATGGGAGCATAGGTTGAAGGCCGGCCGATTCCTTCATTTTCCAGCGCTTTTATTAAAGCAGGCTCATTGTATCTAGCTGGCGGCTGGGTAAAATGCTGTTCCTGGTTTAATTTGATTAGTTCTAAAATATCTTTTTCTTTCAATTCGGGCAAAACATTTTCTGTGTATTGGACTGGATAAACCCTGGTAAAGCCGTCAAACTTTAAGCTTTGGCCGTTTGCCTGGAATGTATAGTTTTTTGCTTTGATTTCTATTTTCAGGGAATCAAAAATTGCCGCTTGCATTTGGGAGGCGATAAATCGTTGCCAGATTAATTTGTAAAGTTTATTTTTTACTTTATCTGGGGTTAAGTTGGCGTTGGTGGGCCTGATAGCTTCGTGAGCTTCTTGAGCAACCTTGCTTTTTGTTTTAAAGTTTCTAGTTTTAAGATAGTTTTTTCCAAATTCTTTACTAATGAAAGAACTGGCCATGGAAATTGCTTCTTTGGACAGGTTTAAAGAATCTGTTCTATGATAGCTGATTAAGCCTTTTTCATAGAGTTGTTGGGCCAAGCGCATCGTTCTTTGTGAACTTAAGTGAAGCAGATAGCCGGCGGTTTGCTGCAAAGTGCTGGTGGTAAAAGGGGGCAGGGGATTTCTTTTCTTTTCTTTTCTTTCTATTTTTTCAACTTGGAATTCTGCTCCTTTGAGTTCTTGTGTAATTGTTTCAGCTTCTTTTTTGTTTTTAATCCCCAGCTTGGGGATTTTTTTATTATCTTTGGCCATTAAGAGGGCCGAGAATTTTTTTTCTTTTTTTAATATCGCTTCAATACTCCAATATTCTTCTGGCTTAAATTTTTCTATTTCTCGTTCTCTTTCTACAATGAGGCGCACTGCCACTGATTGGACTCGGCCGGCTGAAAGGCCCCGGGCAACCTTTTTCCAAAGAAACGGCGAGAGCTTATATCCAACTATTCTATCTAAAACCCTTCTGGCTGTTTGAGCATCTACCAGATCCATGTTTATCTTTCTTGGATTTTTGAGAGCTTGTTTTATGGCTTGACTGGTAATTTCGTGGAAAACTATTCTTTGACAATCTTTAAGTTTTAAAAGCTTTTTTAAATGAAAGGCGATAGCTTCACCCTCTCTATCTTCATCAGTAGCTAAGATAACTTGGTCTGCTTTTTGAGATGCTTTTTTTAGCTCATTTACGATTTTTTTTGATTTGGTAGGCACCACATATTGGGGCTGGAAATTGTTTTCTAAATCTATTCCCAGTTTTGATTTGGGAAGGTCTCTTATATGTCCATAACTAGCAGAAACTTCGTAGTCTTTGCCTAAGAATTTAGCTATGGTATTGGCTTTGGTTGGGCTTTCAACTATTACTAAGTTCATATTTAAGTAGTTCAACAGCTTGTTTTTTGGCTGTTGACAAGGCTTTTTGTTTTTTTAGTCTTTTAAGCACGTAATCTTTGGCTAGCATTTTTTCAGGTTTTGGCCCGACTCCGATTTTTATTCTTTTAAAGTTTTGCGTTTTTAGCTCTTTTATAATCGACTCTATGCCCTTATGTCCGCCAGAGCGGGAATTTTTTTTTATTCTTAACTTGCCGATTTCCAAATCAAGATCATCTTGAATTACCCATAAATCGCTTAGAGCTATTTTGTAATAATCTATAATGGCCTTTACTGCTCTGCCTGATTCGTTCACAAATGTTTGGGGTTTAGCCAGAATCAAATCTTTTCCTTCTGAGATTTTAGCTTTTAATTTTTTCCTTTCGCGCCAAGCAGAAAATTCCCCTTGTTTTTTAAAAAGGTCTAAAGTTTCAAAGCCAACATTGTGGGGCGTATTTTTAAATTTTTTGCCCGGATTTCCCAGGCCAACTATTAGTTGCATTGTTTACTGAAAGAATTTTTTATTAATAGAATTTTTTAAATTAGGCCTATTTAATTGTACATTTTTTTTTGAATTTTGAAAAATTTATTGACTCTTTATTCTTTTTACGATATAATAACATTAAGCCTACACGATGCAAAAGGAGGTGAAATAAATATCTAGTAGGCTCTTAGTACGCTTTTACTTTTGTAGAGAGGAGGAGTTAAATGAAACTTGTAGATCAATCAATCTTCGGCGTAGTCGAAGACGGTACAGTTGCGGCTTTTATTAATTTGGAGCTAGCTCTGGAAGAGGTTGCTCGAGAGTGTCGTAACGGCGAGCTGCATTTTTGCGACGAGCCCGTCTCTGATGTTCTATCGGCAAGCGAGGAACCTGCTCGGCTACGGCCGAGAAGGATTGATGTACGAAATATAAGGGCGATTCTCTAGCCCGCTCATTCTCTCTCCACTAGATCTAAAGGGGTCGAGCTCTCTCTCGGCCCCTAATTTTTTCTTGCTTAAGTTTTCAATTTGTATTAAAATGAGCAGAATATGAAGAAAATACTGCTTTTTATTTTTGAAATCGTAAAAATAACTATCATTGCCCTTTTAATAGTAGTTCCTATCAGGATTTTTATTTTCCAACCTTTTTTTGTAAAAGGAGCTAGCATGGAACCTAATTATCACAATCTTGATTATCTCATTGTAGACGAGATATCTTATCGCTTGGGAGAACCTCAAAGAGGAGATGTAATAATTTTTTATAACCCCAACGACCAATCCCAGCGTTTCATTAAAAGAGTAATCGGCTTGCCCGGAGAAACAGTAAAAATCGCTGATGGAAATGTCTATATTAAAAATAGTGGAGAATTCAAGCTTTTAGACGAAAGCGCGTATCTGCCTGAAGGATTGAAGACCTTAGGTCAAGAGACTATTGTCTTAAAGGATGACCAATATTTTGTTATGGGAGACAACAGGGACTCTTCTTATGATTCCAGAAGATTTGGTCCCGTTGATAAAGACTTGATTATAGGAAAAAGCGTTTTAAAACTTTTACAAATGCAACTTTTTTCTAATTAATAAAATATGCCGGCTAAGAAAAGCAAAAAAGGCAAAAAAAGTTCCTCTAAAAAGGTTCTCATTCAAACAGTTACCGGAATGAGGGATGTGCTCCCCGAAGACCAACCTTATTTTGATAAAGTTTTGAGAATTGCCGAGAATTTCAGCAACTTTTATGGTTTTAAAAAAATTGACACACCGATTTTAGAGCAATTTGAACTTTTTGAAAAAGGGTCAGGCGTTGATACTGATATTGTGGAAAAGGAAATGTTTACTTTAGAGACCAAAGGAGGAGACCATTTGGCTCTGCGTCCAGAGTTCACACCTTCTTTGGCTAGGGCTTATATAGAAAATGGAATGATGGCCCTGCCTCAGCCGGTTAAACTTTTTTCTTTTGGGCCGCTTTTTAGGCACGAAAGACCCCAAGCAGGCCGCTTTCGCCAGTTTCATCAGTTAGATTTTGAGGTCTTTGGTTCCAAAAAGGCGATTGTTGATGTGGAGATAATCTATTTGTGTAATAAAATTTTGGAAAGCTTGGGCTTGCGAGATACGGTTGTGGAAATTAACAGCATCGGCTGTTCAGAGTGCCAGAAGGATGCCAAAAATCTTTTATTTAGTTATTTTAAGAAAAAAGAAAGATTTTTATGTCCTGATTGCAAGCGACGCTTAAAGAAAAACCCCTTGCGCATTTTTGACTGCAAAAATGAAAATTGTAAGCAGGTGGCGATGGGAGCTCCTCAAGTATTAGATCATCTCTGCAAAGATTGTCACAATCACTTCAAAAGAGTTTTGGAATTTTTAGATGATTTAGAAATTCCCTATATCCTTAACCCTTACCTGGTCAGGGGTTTGGATTATTATACAAAGACGGTTTTTGAAATTAAACTTAAAGGTAACGAACTAAGTAGTGAAAATACTTTGATTGGCGGAGGCAGGTATGACAACCTTGTAAAGCAGTTATTTAAGAAAGATGTTCCTGCTTGCGGAGCGGCTGCTGGAGTAGAGAGAATTATCCAAGCAATAAAAGAGAAAGGATTGTCTGTCCCTGGAGCTAGACAACCGGAAGTATTCTTAGCCCAATTGAGCGATTTGGCCAAAGTAAGGACGCTTAAGCTTGTAGAAGATTTTAGAAAAGCTAATCTTTTAGTTGCTTATTCTTTGAGTAGAGATTCTTTAACCAAGCAGCTTAAATTAGCTAATAAATTAGGGGTTAAATGCACTTTGATTTTAGGCGAAGAAGAGGCCAAAAAAGACTCTATTATTTTAAGAGATATGACTAGCGGCAAACAATCTTCCTATAAAACAGATAAGATCATCCCAGAACTTAAGAAGAGATTAAAGTAGTTTGACAAATGTAGTTTGACAAATTGTGATTTAAAGTTTAAATTATAATAATTATGGCTGGATTAAAGGTAGAAAAAAAAGAGAAAGAGAATAGCCGACAGGTTGCCGGCCGTTTTATTCGCAGCTTAAGAAAAAGCGGTTTGCTTTTTAGGGCCAAGAAAGCTCAATTTAGAGAGCGGCCTAAGAGCGATAAGCTTAAAAAAAGAGCCGCCTTGCGCAAGCTAGAAATTCAAAAAGAGTATAAAAAGCTTGAAAAATTAGGAAAAGTTTAATGACTCTTAAACAAGCTGTTCAACAGGATTTAAAGAGCGCTTTAAAAGAAAAAAAAGCGGAGCGAGTTTCTGCTCTTAGGCTTTTATTAAACGATATTATAGTAAAAGAGAAGCAAAAAAGGGCGGAGACAGGAGAGGGAAAAGATGTTGAATTAACTGACGAAGAAGTGCAGTCTTTGGTCGCTTTCAGCGTTAAGAAAAATAGAGAGGCGATTGAGGAATTTAAAAAAGGTCAAAGGCCTGATTTGGTAGCTAAGACAGAAAAAGAGTTAGAGATTTTGAAAAAATATCTTCCCGAACAATTAACAAGAGACGAGATTGAGAAGTTGGTTTCTGAAGCAATAAGTTCGGTCTCTGCATCGAGCTTTCATGATATTGGTCGGGTGATGAAAGAGGTAATGCCTAAGTTGAAAGGCAGGGCAGACGGCAACTTAGTGAGAAAGATTGTAGAAGAGAAGCTTTCTTAATTTTTATGATGGAGTTCTCAAATCGTTTGGGTGATGCCTCTTACAAAAAGGGGTTTTTTCTTTTCTTAGCTAAAAAAATTTTGCAAGAAGAGGGGAAAACGGGTGAATTTTCTTTGATTTTGGTTAATGAGGAGAGCATAAAGGAACTTAATAGGAAATATCGGGCCCGAGATGAAGTGACAGATGTCTTATCATTTTGCTATCAAGAAGGTGGAAAATTTGTTTTTCCTCCGAAAAGTTTGTTAAAATTAGGAGAAATAATACTTTGTCCTCCTTTTATTAAGAAACAGGCCCAAAAAGAGAATCTGGATTTCGAAGAACAATTAGCTAGAGTTTTTGTGCATGGCATTTTACATCTTTTAGGGTATAATCATAATACAGCTAAAGATTTAAAAAAAATGGAGGAATTACAAGAAAAGTATCTTAGCCAAATTTATGGTTAGAAGAAAAAATATTATTACCGCTTTTGATGTGGGTTCTAGCAGTATAAAGGGTTTAGTAGCCCAAAAAAGCTCAGAACAGGACGACAAGTTAGGAGTTTTAGCCCATTTTAGTTTTCCCTCGCAAGGATTAAGAAGAGGGGTGGTAGTTAACGTAGACGCTTGTTCTGAGAGTATAGAAAAAGTAGGTCTTAAGCTTAAAACTGTGGCTAAGCCTTATAAATTGACCGACGCTTTTGTAAATATCAACGGCTCTCATATGGGAGGCAAAGAGGCTTATGGCGCAGTGGCTATCTCCAGGGCCGATCAAAAAGTCTCTCAGGAAGATATAGAAAGGGTTATTGAGGAGGCAAAAAATATTAATCTTCCTATTAATCAGGAGCTCTTAGATATGTTCCCTAGGGAATTCATTGTAGATGGCGAGGCCGGTTTAACAGATATAGAGGGCATTAAGGGAATTAAGCTAGAAGTTAAGGGTTTGGCAGTCAGCGCTTTTTCTCTTTATATTAAGAAATTAATGGATGCGGTAACTAGCGCTGACTTAAGCATAGAGGAAGTTTTTATTTCTCCTATTGCCGCCGCTAGGGCGGTTTTGAGTCCCAGACAAAAAGAGCTGGGAGTAGCTATGGTAGACATTGGGGCAGAAACAACCGGGATAGCTGTCTTTGAAGAGAAGCGCTTGATTCACTTGGCTGTTTTGCCTGTTGGTTCCGCAAACATCACTAGAGATATTGCCATAGCTCTGCAGACAGACATTGACATCGCCGAAGAGATCAAAAAGAAATTTGGTTCTTTTATCTTTAAAAACAAAAGAAAGAAAGAAAAGATAAAGTTAAGCGAAGAGGAAGTTTTTGAATTTGATTCGCAAAGAATGGTAAAAGCCGGCAAGGCTAGAGTGCTAGAAATTCTCAGATTAGTGGAAAAAGAGCTTAAGAAAATTAATAAACAAAAAACTCTGCCCGCTGGTATTGTTTTAACGGGGGGCGGTTCTAATTTGGTTGGGCTTGTTGATTTTTGTAAAAACCAGTTAGAACTTCCTGTCAGAAAAGGAGTTTGTAAAGAATTTGTAGGACTTGAAAATGATCCAAGCTTCAGCGTAGTTTTGGGTTTAGCGCTTTTGGGCTCAACTGATATAGAAGCAGTCAAAACCAATTCTATTTTTGCTTCGATTTTAAATTTTTTAAAAAAACTTACTCCTTAAAATGCAAAAGAGTCTAACGAAAATAAAAGTTATCGGCGTAGGCGGATCTGGCGGGAATGCGGTTAGCAGAATGGCAAAATGTAAAATCCAGGGGGTTGAGCTTATTGCTGTTAATTGTGATTTTCAGGATTTAAAGCACACTAGGGCTGATTTAAAAATCCAGATTGGGGAAAATCTTACTAAGGGGTTAGGAGCAGGCATGAATCCTTCAATTGGCAGAAAGGCTGTGCAGGAAAGCAGGGGCGCGATTAAAGAGGCTTTAAAAGATGCAGACATCATTTTCATTGTCTGCGGACTAGGAGGCGGCACAGGAACTGGCGCGGCTCCAGCAATTGCTGATATTGCCCAAGAATTTAATTCTTTGCTTATCGGCGCTGTAACTCTCCCTTTTTCTTTTGAAGGCGCGCAGCGCAAGCGCTTGGCCAGTTTGGGAGAACAAGAATTAAGAAAAAGAGTAGATACTCTTTTTGTCATTCCTAACGATAATTTGCTCTCGCAGATAAAAGAAGATACTACTTGCCAGTCGGCTTTTTGGATTTGCGACGAGGTTTTGCGCCACGCTGTTCAGGGCATATCTGATTTAATTGTGCGGTCGGGCTTGATAAATGTTGACTTTGCCGATGTTAAAGAAATTATGGCCGATTCTGGTTCAGCTTTGTTCGGGGTTGGCAAGGGTAAAGGAGAGCAAAAGATTGAACAAGCAGCTCAAGCCACTTTGAATTCGCCCTTTTTGCAATTCCCGATTGAGGGGGCTAAAAGAATACTTTTTAACATCACCGGAGGCAGTCAGCTCTCTTTGATGGATATTGAAAAAGCTGCTAAATTGATTACCCAAAACACAGCGGCCTCTAAGGTAATATTTGGCGCCATAATAGACAATAATCTAAAACCCGACGAAGTAAAAATTACCCTGATTGCCGCAGGGATAGAATCATAAATTTAAGTTTTAATTTTGAAGATCGACATTAAGATTCTTAAAAATATGAAAAGTGATGACAATTTAACTAAACGATTTAGTTATCCTTTTGCAGCCATCCTTTTTACTTTCTTTGCTGTTCTTAGTTTTCTTATTGTTCCCACAAATACTATTTCTGGATTAGCTTTTGCTGTCTCTGTAGGTTTGGGGATATTTTTTAGTTATAAATCTATCCAATATAAAAAGTTTTCTGATCGTTTTATAGGTGTAATATGTTTTTTAATAACTGGTTTCCTTGCGATAATAACCATTTTGAGTCATTTCTTTAACTGGGACATTTAAGTAGAATAAAGGACATCCTAAGTTCTTTGTTCAGTAACGGCAGGAAAGCAATCCAAGACAATAATCTAAAACCCGCGCTCAAGGCCGGAATCCTATTTTGATTTTGATTAAAAGATAAATTCCCAAGACCTAAGGAATAAACAGGGCTTCAAAGCCCTAATCGCTGGATGGCCGTAATGCGATTTATAACTATTATTGACAACATTTTTGTTGTTTTTTTGTTTTTTTAAGGCAAATGAATTGATTTATTCACAGATTTGTCAACTTTGACTATATCTTTTGACAGGGTTATTATGAGAATACATTCAATAAAAAAACTTGCTCAAAATTTAAGGGCAAGTATTAGTTTTAAGAATTTCTTTTCTCAAAAATTTAATTTTTTATATTTCACTTATGTTCAAAAGAATAAAAAAGAGAGACGGAAGAATCGTAAAATTTAGAGCTGAGAAAATTACAGAAGCAATAAGAAAAGCGGGCGAAGCCACTGGAGAGTTTAATAAAGAAAAAGCTAAAGAGCTAACCAATAAAGTTTTGAAATTGGCAGAGAAAGAAATTAAACAAAAAATTCCAGCCGTTGAGGAGATTCAGGATATCGTTGAAAAAGTTCTTTTAACCTCTCCTTATAAGAAGACAGCTAAAGCTTATATTATTTATAGAGAACAACATGCGGAACTTAGAAAAATAATAGCAAAGTCTAAAGTAGATATTGTAGATAATTATTTGAGCAAGTTAGATTGGGAAGTGAAAGAGAACAGTAATATGAGTTATTCGTTGCAGGGGCTGAATAATTATGTTTCTTCGGGGGTTATCAAAGAATACTGGCTTAACAAAATTTATCCCAAAGAAATTAGAGAGGCCTATTATAATGGAGACTATCATATCCACGATCTCGGCTCGCTTTCAGTCTATTGCGTCGGCTGGGACCTTTTTGATTTATTAGTAGAAGGGTTTAAGGGGGCTCCGGGTAAAATTGAATCTAAGCCAGCTAAGCATTTTAGGTCTGCTTTAGGACAAGTAGTAAACTTTTTCTATACTCTGCAAGGGGAAGCAGCTGGGGCGATAGCTTTTTCTGACTTTGATGTATTACTTGCCCCATTTATCAAATATGACAAGCTTTCTTATCCTGAAGTTAAGCAAGCGCTTCAGGAGTTTTTATTTAATATGAACGTTCCTACTAGAGTAGGTTTTCAAACGCCTTTTACAAACCTAACAATGGCTCTGACGCCGCCTTCTTATTATAAGAATCAACCAGTTATTGTTGGCGGCAAGCCGCAAGAAGAAACCTATGGCGAAATGCAGAAAGAAATGAATATATTGAACCGTGCCTTTGCTGAGATATTGCTTAAAGGAGATGCTTCGGGCAGAGTTTTTACCTTTCCCATTCCTACTTATAATATTACTAAGGATTTTGCCTGGGATAGTCCTGACTTGGAGCCACTTTGGGAGGCGACGGGGAAATATGGCATTCCTTATTTTTCCAATTTTATTAAATCTGACATGAAACCCGACGATGTTAGAAGCATGTGTTGTCGGTTGAGGCTTGATACCAGAGAGTTAAAAAAGCGAGGAGGAGGACTTTTTGGCTCCTCGCCCCTTACGGGAAGCATTGGAGTTGTGACTATTAATATGCCGCGGCTGGGTTATTTAGCTAAAAATGAAAATGATTTTAAAGAACGTTTAGCCCGCTTAATGGATTTGGCAAAAAATAGTTTGGAAATTAAAAGAAAAATTTTGGAGCGTTTTACTGAAAATAATTTATATCCCTATTCAAAATTTTATTTAAGAGGCATTAAACAAAGATTTGGCTATTATTGGCAAAATCATTTTGCCACTATTGGTTTAGTAGGGATGAATGAGGCTTGTTTAAATTTTCTAGGAAAGGACATTGCCTCCAAAGAAGGACAAAGGTTTTCCCAAAAAATGCTCAAGTTTATGAGAAGGAGATTGTTGGAATATCAAAAAGAGACGGGCAACGTCTATAACTTAGAGGCTACCCCTGCCGAAGGAACATCGTATAGGTTAGCGAGAAAAGATAAGGAAAAATATCCAGACATTATTTGTGCTAATGAAGAAGAGTACCAAGAAAAGAAAATGCCGCCCTATTATACAAATTCTTCGCAACTACCCGTTGGATTAACTGATGACCCCTTCGAAGCATTAGATTTGCAAGACCCATTGCAAACCCTCTACACTGGTGGTACTGTCGTTCATCTGTTTGCCGGAGAGCAGATTAAAGATCCAAGTTCAATAAAGACATTGGTAAAGAGAGTGTGTGAGAATTATAGACTGCCTTATTTTACAATCACCCCAACTTTTTCTATTTGTCCAGATATTGGCTATGTTCCAGGAGAACATTTTGAAAGTCCGAAGTCAGGATGCCCTTGTGAAGTTTATTCCAGAATTGTCGGATATTTAAGACCTGTTCAACAATGGAACGAGGGGAAGCTGGAGGAATATAAACAGCGCAAAACATTTAAGATGGATTAATCGGAATTATGCGTATCGGGGGATTTCAAAAATTTTCTTTAATTGACTATCCAGGCAAAATTTGCGCTATTATTTTTACCCAAGGTTGCAATTTTCGCTGCCCTTATTGCCACAACCCGGAGCTTGTTCTTCCTGAAAAGTTCACAGAACTAATTCCAGAGGAACAAGTTTTTTCTTTTTTAGAAAGCCGCAGAGGCAAATTAGAGGCCGTAGAATTTACTGGCGGAGAGCCAACTCTTCAGCCGGATTTAATAGATGTTATACAAAAGATAAAAAAAATGGGTTTTTTGGTAAAGCTAGATTCGAATGGTTCAAATCCAGATATACTACAGAAAATAGCCGATTTGGATATTGTGGATTATTTTGCTATGGATATAAAAGCGCCTCTTGAAAAATATCAGGAGATTACTCGTTCGGACATAGGTTCAGAAAAAATAGCTCAAAGCGTTAAAATTATTATGAATTCGGGTAAAGCTTATGAGTTTCGTACAACAGTGGCGAAGCCTCTTCTTGTAAAAGAAGATTTTGATAAAATTGGCAAGCTGATTCAGGGCGCGGAATTTTACGCCTTCCAAAAGTTTGAAAACAAAAAAGTGCTCTCTCCCTCTCTCTTTCTAACAGAGCACTCTCTTGAAGAGCTTCAGGAGTTTTGCGCAACAATGAAAAAATATGTGCAAAAGTGCGTGGTGAGATAAAAGAAAAGCAGGATATAATCAGACAATATGCCTTTTTCAAAAATCTTTCTTTTTTCCTGTATTGCTTTCATAATCGGAATTTTTAGCGCTTTAATGCTACAAAAAACCCAACTAATACTGCTGGGTTTTTTGTTTTTAAGTCTTCTTGGGTTTTCTTTCTTGTCCAGAGATAGGGGAATTAGATGGCTTATTATTTTTTGTTTAGCTCTTTTCATTCTCGGATTTATTAGAGGGAATTTTACTCTTATAGAGATACTGAACAGCGGGCTTCAAAATTTTAACGGTGTGCAGATAGTATTAGAAGGAATTGTTAGTAAAGAGCCAGAATTTGTTAAAGGGAATCAAAAACTAGTTATTAAAATAGATAAGATTATTCGAGGCCCGGCCTCGGAGGCGGGAGAGAAGATTTTAGTTTATGCTCCGCCCTGTCCCCGATATCATTATTCTGACAGATTGCGGCTTAGCGGAGTACTTGAAGAGCCGCCGATTTTTGATGATTTTGATTATAAAAGCTATCTCAAAAGAAAAGGGATTTTTGCCCTAGTTTATGAACCAAAAATAGAAAAGCTTTCTAGCAGAGAAAGCTTGTATAAAAAAATACTTAATTTGAGAGAGGAGCTTTCTTTAAGAATTGAGCAAAGCTATTCCAAAGAGCAGGCCCAGCTTTTAGAGGCCATGCTTTTGGGTAAAAAAAACGAATTAAGCAAAGAGTTGAAAGAAAAACTTAATTTTTCGGGCCTAAGACACTTAACAGCAATTTCTGGGCTACATACTGTAATTCTTATTAACGCTTTAATGTATTTGTTTTTGGCGATAGGCCTGTGGAGAAAGCAAGCTCTTTTGGCTACCGCTGTTTTTATTTTTATTTTTTTAATGCTTACTGGTTTTCAGATTTCTGCTATAAGAGCTAGTATAATGGCTCTTCTTCTTTTTTCGGCTCAGCTTTTCGGCAGATTGGCCAGCCCAGAGAGAGTAATTGTTTTTGCCGCCTTGCTTATGCTTTTTATCAATCCTTATCTTTTCTTGGAAATAGGGTTTCAGCTTTCTTTTTTGGCAGTTATTGGAATAAGTTATTTTAGCCCTTTGTTTAGGGATTGGTTCAAAAACTTGCCTGAGCTTTGGGGGCTAAAAGAAGTTTTTATTATTACTCTTTGCGCTCAAATAACCACTTTGCCTATCTTGGTTTATAATTTTGGTTATTTCAGCTTATTAGCCATAATAAGCAATCTTTTGATTCTGCCGATTCTGCCTTTTGTTTTAATTTTAGGATTTTTGTCTCTATTGTTTAAGCCATTTTCATTTTTTTGTTATTTTTTGCTTGCCTATTTTTTAGAGGTTATTGATTTTTTTTCTAAACTTAGCTTTTCTGTTTTGCATTTAAAAATCGGTTGGATTTTTATTATTCTATTTTATTGTCTGCTTTTGTATCTTTTAGTTTCTTTTAAAAGAAAAAATAAGTTTAGATATGCGGGTTTTTAAAAAAGAAAAGGGCGCAGAACTTATTGTTCCGCGCCCGGCAGAGAGGGGGGTCCCTGTGGTGGCACGCTATGCCTGAGCCACAACTTCGGTTCAAATTAAATAAGTACTATGTTCAATATAACTTTTTTAGCTGTTTCGTCAAGTAAATGCTGGATTAAAAGTTAGAAAAATGCAATAATAGGATAATGATTTTTCTTTTACCTTTGATTATGAGTATTATTTTTTCTTTGTATACCCCTGCTCAAGTTGCTGAGGAAGCGGTTTTGGGTCAGTTGAGCGAAGGTCAAAAAGTAGGCCAGCTTTTTATAATCGGAATTGACGGAACAGAAGTTAACGATGAGACAAGAGCGAAAATAGAGGAGCTTCATCCCGGCGGCATTTTGCTTTTGGGCAAAAATATTGAGACAGAGGGGCAGGTAAAAAAATTGATTTCTGATTTGCAGGCCGTCGCTTTGGAAGATACGGGCTTGCCTCTTTTTATTGCCGTTGATCAAGAGGGCGGTTTAGTGAATAGGATTAGTTTTCTAGAAGAAAACACGGCTCAAAGGGATATTGAAAGCGAAGCCGAGGCATTTAGGGTTGGGCTTAAAAGAGGCGAGGAGTTAAAAGAGCTTGGTATAAACCTTAATTTTTCTCCTTTATTAGATAAAGTCCAAAAAACTGATTTTATTTTTGAAAGGGCTTTTAGGGGTCCAGAAGGATCTTTGGGTGCGGCAATGATTAGGGGGCAAAAAGAAAGTGGTATTTTAAGCTGTATTAAGCATTTTCCCGGCTATGGGGAAGTGAGCTTTAATCCAGAAGATAGTTTAGCCAGAAGAAGGGGTTTTCCAGAGCTTAAGCAATTTAAAAAGGCGATGGAGGCACGGCCGGAAATGGTTATGGTGGCAAACGTAATTTATAATGAGCTAGAGGAGGTTCCTTTTACTTTTTCTAAAAAAGGAATAGACCTTTTAAAAGAAGAATTGGGCAAGGAGCCTTTGGTGATAACAGATGATTTAGACCAATATTCTCTTTTAAACAACTATTCTTTGAAAGAAATAGTTACCAAGCCGATTATAGCCGGCGCTGATATGATGATTTTTTCTGGTTGGCGGTTGGATCCCGAAGAAGGCGTCAAAACTCTTAGGAATAGCGATTTGGACATTAATTTGGTTAATAGGGCTGTTTTAAGAATTATAAAACTTAAACAAAAATTAAAATGAAGGCTTGGATAATAGATGTAAGTATGGGATATGGGCACCAGCGAGCTTCTTATCCCCTAAGAGAATTGGGTGAGGTTATTCATGCCAATGATTATTCCGGTATTCCAGAAAAAGATAAAAAAAGCTGGCTCTCAGGTCGCAAGTTCTACGAATTTATCAGTCGTTTTAAGAGCGTACCTCTCTTAGGCTGGCTGGCTTTTAGAGTTTTTGACCATTTTCAAAGAATTAAAGACTACTATCCCAAACATAGAGCATCTCAACCCACTCTTCAATTGAAGCAAGTTTACTATACCTTGAAAAAGAATTTGGGCAGGCACTTAATAGAAAAATTGAAAAAAAATCCCTTGCCCTTTATCGCTACCTTTTTTACGCCTGCCTTTATGGCTGAAGAATTCGATTATCCAGGCGACATTTATTGTGTTCTTTGTGACGCCGATGTTTCCAGGACATGGGCGCCGCTTAGACCGAAAAAGAGCAGAATAAAATATTTTTGCCCAAATAACTGGACGCTAAATAGAATTCAAACTTATGGCGTTAAAAAAGAGAATGTTTTTTTCACCGGCTTTCCTTTACCGCTGGAGAACATTGGCACAGAAAACATGGAGATTCTAAAAGAAGATATGAGGCACAGGTTGTTCAATTTAGATCCTGATAAAAATTATTTTAAAGAATACAGAGTTTTGGTTGAAAATCATTTTGGAGTCCTGCCCCAAGATTCAAACCATTCTTTAACTTTAATGTTCGCCATAGGCGGTGCGGGGGCGCAAAAGAAATTGGGGCTAGAGATTATAAAAGGGCTGGAGAATTCGATCAGACAAGGGCGGATTAGAGTAGCTTTGTCAGCAGGTATTAGAAAAGAGGTAAAGGACTATTTTGTTTTTGAACTAAAAAAAATGAATCTGGCTGGAGTAAAAATAATTTTTAATCCAAAGATAGAAGAGTATTTTAAAGAGTTCAACCGTTTTTTAAGAGAGGTTGATATTTTGTGGACCAAGCCAAGTGAGCTTTCTTTCTACAGCGGTTTGGGTCTTCCCATTATTATCGCTCCAACTATTGGCTCTCAGGAGGACTTTAACCGCAAGTGGCTGCTTTCCCTGGGGGCAGGAGTTGATCAAAAAGATCCTAAATATGTTGAGCAATGGTTATTTGATTATTTAAAGAGCGGACGCTTGGCAGAGGCCTCTATGCAAGGATTTGTGGAAGTAGAAAAATTGGGAGTTTTAAATATTAAAAAAATAATAGAACAATGCTCTGGCTAATTTTAACAGTTATTGCCTATCTTATTCTGGCTATTGTTGCTTTAATTGACGAAGCCATTGTCACGGCTAAGCTTTTAAGTCCTAAGGTTTATGCTTTTTATGTTGGAATTGGCAGCGGTTTGGTTCTTTTTTTAATTCCTTTTGGCTTTTCCATTCCTGGTTTGGGCACAATAGCTTTAGCCTTGCTTTCGGGTATTATTTTTGTTTTTGCCCTCCTTTCTATGTACGAAGCCTTGCGCTTATTTGAAGTTTCCAGAATAATTCCAGCCGTTGGAGGCATTATGCCTATATTTACTTTGGGCTTAACCTATCTTTTTGTCTGGCAAAAAGGCATGCCTTTTCAAGAGTTAGGCTTAAAGGCATTAATTTCTTTTATTCTTCTTATTTTGGGTAGTATTTTTATAACTTATGAAAATAGAAGAGCTTTTTATTTTAAAAGTCTTTTTCTTTCTATTTTAACAGCTTTTTTGTTTTCCTTGACTTTTGTAACTGCCAAGCTTGTCTATTTGGAATTGGATTTTTTACCGGGCTTTATTTGGACTAGGGTAGGGGCTTTTCTAGCTGGTTTGTACTTTTTGATTTTTAGGGAGGTAAGGGAAGAGCTTTTTAAGAGAAAAAGGAAGCCAATCAAAGAGAGAAAAAAAACCGCTTTGATGTTCTTTAGCGGTCAAATTTTAGGTGGAGCAGCTGTTGTCTTGCAGAATGTTGCTATCTATTTGGTGCCCCCGCTTTTTTTGGCTTTTATCAATGCCTTGGAGGGAATGCGTTATGCTTTTCTTTTGATTTTGGTTTGGCTTTTTTATTCTAGATTTCCTAAATTTTTTGAAGAAAGGCCAACTAGGCGGAAGGTTGTTCAAAAGATTTTTTCTATGCTTCTTATAGCAACTGGCATAATATTACTGACCTTAAACTAACTAAATGTTTAACTTTTTGAAAACTTTATTTTTGTTTATTCTCTTAATTGTTTTGTTGTTAGGTTATTTTTGCCTAGTGGGCAAAGAAAAAAAGGCTGAAAAGATAACTTGGGGAGTTGTTTTTTCTTCAAAGCATTCCCAATTATTAGGGCTTGATTGGACTAAGAATTATTTAGCCATTTTAGATGATTTGGGGGCAAAAGACCTCAAGCTGGTTGCTTATTGGGATCTTATTGAAAAAAAGGAGAATGATTATGATTTTTCTGCTCTTGATTGGCAATTACAAGAAGCTCAAAAAAGAAATGTTAAAGTGCTTTTGGTTATAGGTCGCAAAGTGCCCAGGTGGCCAGAGTGCCACGAACCCAATTGGTTAAAAGATAAAGAGATGGAAGCAAGAAATGAAGCGCTTTTTAGATATCTTGAGACATTAGTTAAAAGATATAAAGACAATAACACTATTTGGGCCTGGCAGGTGGAAAACGAGCCTTTCTTTCCTTTTGGTGAGTGTCCTGAGTTTGATGAAGAGGTTTTAAAAAAAGAAATTAAGATAGTAAAAAAAATAGATGATAGAAATAGACCCGTGGTTATAACTGAAAGTGGAGAGTTTTCTCTATGGTTTAAACCGGCTAAATTAGCCGACATTGTGGGTCACACCCTTTATCGTAAGGTTTGGTTTCAGGAATTGAACACTTACTTTACTTATCCCTTTGCCCCGGCTTTTTACGGCCGCAAGGCTTGGTTGGTTAATAAGATTTTTGGAAAGAAGGTTTTTTGTTCCGAACTCCAGGCAGAACCCTGGGGCAGAGTTTTGCTATACGACCTGCCCCTAGAAGAGCAAAAAAAGACAATGGATTTAGCGCGGTTCAAAAAAGTTATTCAATATGCTCAAAATACAGGAGAGGATAGGTTTTATCTCTGGGGGGTTGAGTGGTGGTATTGGTTAAAAGAGCACGGGGAGCCGGGAATTTGGCAACAGGCGAAGAAACTCTGGTAATTTTTTTGGCTCCTAGCTTGTTCTTTTGTATAATTATAATTTTGAAATATTCTGCTTGAAAAATGAGTTTGGTGTGTGTAGTTGAGCGCATTTTTGTTCGTCTGGTTTCTGTCAACCTCTTTGCTTAATTGGAAATCCAGATTGAGAAACAGGCCGGCTAAGGGGACTTATCCTTTTGGGGTTTTCATAAAGCTTGAAAGAAGCAAAGAGGGGATTTAGAAAATCACCTCTTTTTATTGCTCAAACAAATTTTTTTTATTAGAATAAAAAATCTATGTT
>CAZWQR010000002.1:0-24654 GCA_964636195.1 uncultured Candidatus Saccharibacteria bacterium | reverse complement strand
TTCAAGAAAGAGATTTAGATGGCGCTAGTTTTTTGTTAACTCCTTTTCAGGCTTCAAAAATTCAGCTTTTCCTTTGCCAAGCTGCTTATAATTTTCCTATTAAAGCTTTTCATCGGATTTTACCTTTTGGAGCTAGTGGTTTCTTAGTGAAAAAGGAAACGCATGAAAAAATTGGGGGCTTTGACAACCAGGCAATTTTTTTAGAAGATATAGAGTACGTCAAAAGATTTAAAAAGAGAGCCAAATATGGTATTATAAGAAAGAAAGATTTGTTTTTTTCTATGAGACACTATGAGGAGAATTCCTATATCATTGAATATTCTAAGATAATATTGGGCTATTTTTATGTACTTTTTTTTGGTCCCATTAAAAAAGATATTTTTAAGTATAGATTAGGGGTGCATGGTAGCAATAATTCCAATTAAACGTTTGGTCAAGAGTTTTAAAGTAGCTTTTTTAGGCCTTTGGGTGGCTATTAAAGAGGAGCCCACTTTTAGAACAGGAGTTTTAATCAGCATTCCAGTGAGCTTTGCGATGTTTTATTATCCTCTGACCTCTGTTGAAAGAGCGATTATAAGTATTAGTATGTTTGTTGTGTTGGGTATGGAGATTATGAACACTCAAGTAGAGAGAACTACCGATATTATTGATCCTAATTATAATTTAAAGATAAGAAAAATTAAGGATTTGGCTGCTGGGGCTGTGCTTTTAATGATAGCGAGCGCTTTAGCAGTAGCTTGCTTTATTTTGTTTCCATATGTCTTTGGTTTAAGATAAAAATTATGCAGGATTTATTTAACAAAGAAGTTAATATGTTCTCTAAAACATCCAAAAGGGTTTATTTTGTTTTATTTTTCATTGCCTTATTTTGTTCAGCAGTGGTTGGCGGTATAGTGGGTGGTTTTTCAGTATATTTTTATTGGCAGCAGCACTTTGCCGAGTTAACTGGGCAAAGCACAATTCAAAAAGTTGATACAGCGGTTAAAAATAACTATATTCCCCAGACTACTGAGGAAGAAAAGGTTATTGCTGCAGTAAAAGAAAGCTCTCAGGCAGTAGTTAGTATTGTAATAACAAAAGATGTGCCTATTTTTGAAAAATACTATATCAACCCCTTTGAGGGCGAGTTTTGGGGTGGTGATTTTTTGATTCCTCAATATCGTGAAAAGGGAAGCGAAAAGCAGAAAGTAGGCGGAGGCACCGGTTTTATCATTTCCAAAGACGGCATGATTGTCACTAACAAGCATGTTTTATTGGAAGAAGACGCAGATTATACTGTGTTTTTGAATAATGGTGATAGCTATCCCGTAGAAATTTTAGCTAAAGATCCTTTTTACGATATAGCAGTTATCAAGATTAAAACCGACAATCAAGTAGAGTTTCCTACGGTGAAATTAGGTGACTCTAGCAAACTTCAGCTAGGCCAAACTGTAATTGCTATTGGCTATGCTTTGGGAGAATTTGAAAACACGGTTTCTACCGGAGTTGTCTCTGGTTTGGGTAGAAGTATCACGGCCGTTGCTCAGGGAACTAGCTTTGCTGAAAGCTTGGAAGGGATTATTCAGACAGATGCGGCTATTAATCCTGGCAATTCAGGGGGTCCGCTTTTAAATCTTGCAGGAGAAGTCATTGGTATTAATGTGGCTCGTTCTGAGACAGCTGAGAATATTGGTTTTAGTCTGCCCATTAATATGGCAAAAAGAGACATCGAGCAAGTAAAAGCAGAGGGAAGAATTGTTTATCCTTATTTAGGCATTTATTATACTATGATTACTGATGAGTTGGTTCAGGCTAATGATTTGCCCATAGACCATGGAGCTTGGATTGGGCATGCGGCAGATGGCAGCAAAACAAAGACTGCCGTTATTCCAGGAACAGCCGCAGACAAGGCGGGCTTAGAAAGAGAGGACATAATTTTGGAGCTTGACGGAACAAAATTGGATTCTGAAAACACTTTAGCTAAATTGATGCTTAGAAAAAAACCAGGTGACGTGGTTTTACTAAAGATTTTGAGAGACAATAAGGAAATTACAAAGCAAGTAACGCTTGGCGAAAGAGAAGGATAGTAAGTTAGGGAGCGCGTTTGTTCGATTTGACTAAAGCTCGTTTTTGTATTATTCGTATTAAGTAGAATTATTAAGATAGTTTTAATTATGCTTGTGAATCCAGGTGGAGAATTTACACAGAGAGCCCAGCAGGCCGTTCTAATGGCTCAGCAGCTGGCTCAAAAAAAAGAACAACAACAGATTGACGCTCTGCATCTTTTGTATTCCTTACTTTCCCAAGAAGACACCGTGGTTGCTACTCTTTTAAGAAAGATTAAGTTGCAATCAGAACAGGTTAAGATTCAGGTTATTAAAGCGATTGATAAAAGAGGCATAAGCTCTGGCAGCTTGGATCAAGGAAGCAGTCTAGCTGGACAATTTTACTTAACCCAAGACATGGTAAGGGTTTTAGATAGAGCTAAAAAGGAGGCCGTTAGCATGAAAGACAGCTTTGTGTCGGTTGAGCATATGTTTTTGGCCCTCTTGGAAATTCCTTCGGAAGCTCAGGATATTTTGAAAAAATATGCTGAGAGCGGCTTGGTTTATGAAAATATAAAGAGGCTTTTAAGTGACATTCGGGGTGGAGAGACAATAACCGACCCCAATCCCGAATCTAAATATCAGGTAATTAAAAAATACTGCCGTAATTTGACAGATATGGCTGAAAGAGGAGAATTAGATCCAGTAATCGGCCGGGAAGATGAGATTAAAAGGGTAATCCAAGTACTTTCCAGAAGAACCAAGAACAATCCTGTTTTAATAGGAGAGGCTGGAGTGGGAAAGACGGCGATTGTAGAAGGATTGGCTCAAAGGATTGTGAGGAGTGAAATCCCTGAAAGTTTGAGGAACAAAGAGTTAATTTCTCTTGATTTAGGTCTTTTGATTGCTGGCACTAAATATCGGGGTGAGTTTGAACATAGAATCAAGGCTCTCTTGCGGGAAATTGAAAAGGCCAAAGACCACTATATTCTTTTTATAGATGAGCTTCATACTGTAATGGGAGCAGGCGCGGCAGAGGGAGCCATAGACGCTTCCAATCTTTTAAAGCCAGCTTTGGCTAGGGGAAAATTAAGGGCTATTGGAGCCACTACTTTAAAAGAGTATCAAAAATATATTGAAAGGGATGCTGCGTTGGAAAGAAGGTTTATGCCCGTCTATGTCTCTGAGCCGTCAGTAGATGATACGGTAGCCATTTTAAGAGGAATTAAAGAGAAATACGAACTTCATCATGGAGTTAAAATTAAAGACGCTGCTTTGATAGCAGCAGCCGAGCTTTCGGCTAGATACATTACAGATCGTTTTTTGCCTGACAAGGCCGTTGATTTGATTGATGAAGCCGCTTCGGGTTTGCGTTTAGAAATGGAATCCGAACCAGCCGAAGTAGAGGAAATTAAAAAAGAAACGCAGCGTTTAAAAATTGAAAAAGAAGCTTTAAAAAATGAAAAGGATCAAAAATCAAAAAAGCGTTTGGCGGTTTGTGAGCGTAAATTGGCTGACTTGAAAGAAAAGTCCAAGTCAGTGGAAATGAAATGGAAGACAGAGAAAGAATTGATTCAGAGTTTGAGAAAACTCAAAAAAGATTTAGATAAGCTTAATTTTGACGCTGAAAAAGCTCAGCGCGAAGGAGATTTAGAAAAAGTAGCTAGGATAAAGTATGGCTTAGTTCCCAATATTTTAAAAGAAATCCAAAAGAAGGAAAAGGAGTTGGTTAATTTCAGAAAAAAGCATCAGGTTTTAAAAGAAGAAGTAACCGAAGAAGACATTGCTAGGGTGGTCTCCCGCTGGACCGGCATTCCAGTCACTAGCCTTTTAGAAGAAGAAGCTAAAAAATTGAGTAGAATGGAAAAAGTGCTTTCTAAAAGAGTGGTCGGCCAAAAGCAAGCCATAGAGGCTATTTCTAACGCTATCAGAAGAAGCAGAGCTGGCATTGCTGAAAAGGATAAACCCTTGGGTTCTTTTATCTTTTTGGGCCCTACTGGCGTGGGTAAAACTGAAACAGCCAAGGCCTTAGCCGAGTTTCTTTTTAATGATGAAAATGCTTTAATCCGTTTGGATATGTCAGAGTATATGGAAAAGCACACTGTTTCCAAAATGATTGGTTCTCCGCCAGGATATGTCGGCTATGACGAAGCAGGGCAGTTGACTGAAAAAATTAGAAGAAGGCCTTACAGTGTTGTCCTTTTAGACGAAATTGAAAAAGCTCATCCTGATATTTTTAATATTTTACTCCAGATTTTAGATGATGGCCGCCTAACCGACGCCAAGGGCAGAAAAGTTTCTTTTAAAAACTGCATTATCATTATGACCTCTAACCTTGGCTCTGAATTTATAGCAAAAATGGGCAATTTAGGTTTTACACCCGATGAAGATGAGAGCTACAAAAGCCTGAAAGAGAAGGTAAACGAAGCTTTAAAAGAGAATTTCAGCCCTGAGTTTTTAAACCGCTTGGACGAGATAATTATTTTTAATTATCTGAGTCAGGACCAGATAAAAGAAATTGTGGAAATCGAACTGGGAAGAGTGGAAAAGCGTTTAGCTAAGAAAGATATCAAACTTAATGTGAAAAAAGAAGTAAAGCAATTTTTAGCGGAGAAGGGGTTCGATAGAAATCTAGGAGCCAGACCATTAAAAAGAGTAATTCAAAAATATATTCTTGATCCTTTGTCGTTGAAAATAGTGCTAGGCGAGATTCAGATGGGCCAAAGGATAACCGTGAGCTTGCGAGACGATAAGATAGTTTTCAATATTCCTAAAAGAAAACAAGTTACAGCAAAATAGGAATTAGAATAATTTAAACGAAGCTCGGATTAACTGTCCGGGTTTTTTGCTTGACAAACTTTTTGTTGCTATGATATCTTATAATAAGGCGCAAAGGGAGGCGGTTAGTAAATCGGATAAAACGTTGGCAAATTCTCTAGGCAAAACCGCCTTCCTTTGCAAAGCTCTTTTTGTACTTTTGGCGTTAATGAATGCGCCTTTGCCTCCTTGAAGCCGCGGCGGGATTTTCCACTTTTGCTATTTCGAAACTCCCGCCGCATTTTTATCTCTCATTGCAACGAGGACGGGCCTCGTTGCAATTATCCACAGGATAGTTATTTTAACCAATTTATTTTTTAAGTTAAAATTAGCTTAAATTAATAATTAATATTAGAATGCCTGAGAGAAAGATAGAGTTAGCTAATGGGGAATTTTATCACATAGTTAAAAGAGGCGTGGATAAGCGCAAGATCTTCTTAGACGATGAAGACAGATTAAGGTTTGTAAATAGCTTAATAGTTTTTAATGATAAAGCACCTTCTCCTTGGTTGAGTCGTACTTTTTGGCATAGAGCAACATTTCCTATTTTGCAACGAGGCCCGTCCTCGTTGCAAAACTATAGGCCAAAGGAACCTTTGGTAAAAATTTATGCTTTTGTTTTGATGGGAAACCATTTTCATCTTTTATTGTCGCAATTAGCAGATGGCGGCATAGTAAAGTTTATGAGAAAAATTGGAGGGTATGCTTATGCTTTTAATAAAAAACATAATAGAACCGGTGCTTTATTTGAGGGCAGATACCGAATCAAGAGAATTAAGAATGACACGCAACTTGAAAATAATTTCGTATATATTAGTACTAATCCGGTAGAGATTTTAGAACCAGGTTGGAAAAAGGGCAAAGTAACCAATCCTAAAAGAGCAATTGCCTTTTTAGAAAAAGGATATAGATGGACGAGTTATTGGGATTATCTAGGCAATAGAAATTTCCCTACTTTAACAAGTAGGGATTTTTTTAATGAATTATTTGGGAGCTCGGAAAGGATACAGAAGAGAATAAATGATTGGGTTTATTCTAAAACCTACAAGAATACGTTAGACAAAATGAAGACATTAGAAGTGGAAGAAGGAGCTGAAGAAGTATTGGATTTTTTGGAGTAAGTTTGCAACGAGGCCCGTCCTCGTTGCAGTTATGCACAAGTTGAGGGTTTGGGTAAATTATTGTTGTAAGGTAAAATTGGATAATTGTTTTGTCTGTCATTTTGTCTATATTTATATACTTATTTGCTCCTTACTTTATTTTATATTTTTAAATTTTTAATAAAATGCCAAAACTCTTTTTCTTTATCGTCTTTCTCGGTTTTATTATAACGGTTCTTATAGGACTTTTTTTGTGGTCAAATTATTCAGAAGATATGGATAATATAATGCCTGCAGTAAAGGTAGAGCCGCCAGAAAATTATAAGTTTATTGAGACAGAAGAAGGTAAGTTTATAGAAAATACCAATGTTGGTTTGAAGTTTAAAATTCCCGAAGAGTGGACTGCGGAGAAAAAAGAAGTTCAAAAAGACGAGTGGGTTATCAATGTCATGTCTCCGGACATCAAGTTTGGAGAAGACGGATTATTGTCCGAAGGGTGTGGTTTCAGCGTTTGGGTGGAAAGAGACGAAACTACTGCTAATTTAGTGAGGGATCGTATAAATGATCCTAAAGGATATCAGAATGAAATCTCTGGTATCTATGAATCGGTTTTACTTGATGGAAAGAGCAGTTTAAAGATGATTTTATCGAGAGATGGTTGGGGTAAGATTGTCTATATAAATGTCCCGATTAGAGATAAGATTATCAAGATTGATACTTTTTTTACAAGCAACACCGAGGAAAGGTGTTCCATAGAATTTAGAGACTTTTTGGATCAAGTAAAAATTAATTAAACTAAAAATTTTTACCATGATGAAGCTCAAAAAGCTTCATTTTTTTGGCTTAATTATATTAGTTTTATTTTTATTGAATTATCTCATTAGACCGGTTTTCGCGAGAGATGTTAATTTGGATAAATTAAGCGAGCAAGTTAGGCTTTCAAAAAGCGACGAGAAGGCTTTTTTACGTGCCTTACCGAATATTTTAACTGATGAATGGATAGAGTTGGCATCTTCTGCTTCCGGTTATGAAAAACAAGCAGTTGTTATGCTTTTAAGGAAAGCAGTAAGGGCTGATATGAGGGATTATATGTTGGTTGAAGGACCCAAGGATTTAGCTATAGAGTTTTTAAAAATTTCTTACCAGATGGGCAAATTAGCTTTGACCTCGGATATGTCCGTGTTGCTTAAAGAAATAGAAAAAATGACCGTTAAAGAATCGTTAAAATACCTTGGCCAATGGCTTGAAGAAAAGGATGTTAAAATATCAATGGGTGATTTGGTATTTAATTACGAGAGCTATGAAAGAGATAATGATTCACATAGGTTTCAATATTTAATTTTTTATTATCCCGAGAGTGTTGAGACAGGCCGTGGGGTAATCAAAATTTATTCTTCAACCGCAACAAATCCTCCTATTTCTAGGGGTTCTTTGGGAGCTATGACGGGCACGGGCTGGCTAGCCAAAGATGAGGAGATTCAGCCGTTTATTCTAACGATAGAGGGCAAAATGAGAAAAAAACAAATCGGTTGGTGGAAAAGTAAATTTATGCACCAGTATTATTGGGATGGTCAGCCGGATATTTCCATTGTTTTTTCCGAAGATGTTCCCTATTTTGATTTTAAAGAGAAGGGGTTTTTTGAAAAAATCGGCGCTAAAGTTAAGGATTTTTTCAACAGCATTAGTAATTGGTTTAGTCCAGCATCCGTGGTAGAACCCCCAGAAATTAAGCTAGAAGAGACGCATACTGATTCAGGATTTTTAGCGCAAATTAAAGGTTTGTTAGAAAGTATTGTTGAGCAATTAAAGCTTTTGGCAGGCAAATTGAGTGAAGCTCAACAAAGAGAACTTAAAAAGACTATAGAAGAAGCAGAAAAAGAAAGAGATTTAGAAAGTTTAGCGGAAAAGTTGAAAAAGCTGGAAAACCAACTTGATAAAATGTTAAAAGATGTTGAAGATTTAGAAGGGAAAGACACTGAAGATCTAGAAGAGGAAGAGATTGCCACTACTACAGAATCTAAAAAGGCGTTGAATGAAAGTGAACATATAGTCATAAACGAGGTTTGCGCTGGATTTGATAAAGCAGAAAATGAATTTATAGAATTATATAACCCCACTGATTCAGAAATTAACCTTGAAGATTATCTGGAACTTTATTTGGTTAATTCTTCAAACCAAGAAACTAAAAAGCAGCTAGACCTTCATCGAACCACAATGCCGGCAAAAGGATATTTTATTTTAATTGGAGGCGAGTTGGGTAATTTATCGCCGGACGCCAATTATTCCAGCCAATTAACTAGTGTTAGCGGGGCAATAATTAAAGACAAACAAGGCAATGTTTTAGATAAGGTTTCCTGGGGAACTGCTGATAAATTAGCTCCTGAGAGGGCTGTGGAAAACCAGGGGAAAACTTTAGAAAACGGTCTTTTGACTGGCTTAGGTTTGGGTCGTGTAGATTTTATTGACAGCAATAACAACAGTCTTGATTTTAAACTTTTAGACCCTCCTACTCCTCTTAATTCTTTAGGAGATACTTTTATATTGGAAAAGGATAACGAGAAGAATGACGATGAAGACTATAAGCAGGGAGAGGAGGAGGAAGAGGAAGAGGAAGAGGAGCAAAAAGCTACTTCTGGCGGAGGAGGAGGGTCAGCTGGGTCTTCGGTTAGTTATTGTTCTCAGAATAACCTAGGAGAAGCTCTTTATTTCCCTGTTATTATCAATGAAGTTGCCTGGATGGGCACAGAAGAGAGCTATGCTGATGAATGGATAGAGCTTAAAAATATCTCTACTACTACGGTAAACCTAAATAATTGGCAACTATTAGATAAAGATAATCAAATCAAGATTGTCTTTGGCAATGAGGACTTAATCGGGCCTAACGATTTTTATATTTTAGAAAGAACCGATGACAATACTTTGCCTAATTTGTCTGCAGATAAGATATATACTGGAAATTTGGGCAACTTTGATGAATCTTTGCGTCTATTCAATAAAGATTGTCAGTTGATTGATGAAGTAGTGGCTAGTTCCAGCTGGCCAGCGGGAGATAATGAAGCGAAAAAGACAATGGAAAGAAACGAGGATTTAAGCTGGCATACTTATACAGGGCAAGATTATGGCACGCCGGGGCAGCAAAACAGCCCAGTTATTAATAAGGAAACAGATAATGGACAAAATGACGGACAAAATGATGGACAATTAAGCACGACCACCAACTCAGCAACAACCACTAACTCAACTACAACCGCTAGCTCCACCACAACTGTGAGTGCAGCCACAACGGTTAGTTCAACTACAACGGCTAGCGCCACTACAAAAGCATTAGATCATTTATTGATAACAGAAGTTAGAAATTTTGGCAGCTATGAATTTGTAGAAATATATAATCCCACTCAAAAAGATATTTATTTAGGGGATTTGTGGTTAAGTTATTTTTCTAAAAATAGAGACTATAATAACCCCTTTTTAAATACGCCCCTTGCCACAACGACCTTAAGCCCAGGAAATTATTATTTAATCGGTTTTGGGGATTTTCCGGCTTTTGGCGAACAGCAGCCTGACTTTAGCCCTTATCAGAGCAATTTGTCGGATACAGATGGGGCAATTGCTTTATTTTCAAACGACCCTAACGTCGCCAGCACTAGTTTAAACGCGGAGTTTTTAAAAATTGATGTTTTGGGCTGGGGAGGAGCTTTGGTACGAGAGGGCGATTCGGCTATTAATGTTGAGGACAAGAGCTTAGCAAGAAAGGTGGGACTAACTGAAGACGGACGGCTTCAATATATAGACACAGGCGATAATCTAAGCGATTTTGAGGCTCAAACATCTACGCCCGGTAGCTTAAATTTGCACAATTATAGTGATTTGGATATGGATGGGATAATTGATTCTTATGATGCCACTACTACAATAATGGGCACCACAACTCTTGCGGCTGGAGAGTATCAATTTAATAATTTAGAAATTCTCGGCAAGGGATATTTAAATTTGCTTTCAGATTCGCGGTTGCCAGACTTTAAAGGGGTAAAGATTATAGCAGATAATTTAATAGTTGGGCCACAGGCAAAAATTAGCGCTGATAAAAATGGTTATCAAGATAAAGTAGATATTGAGAAAGATTACTCTAATCCTAAAACCTTAGGATCTGCTGGAGAAGACGCTACGGCTAATAGTTGCTGCCCCGAGAGGCCGGCTGGAGACGGTGGCGGAGCAATTATTTTAAAAGTAAATTATATTTTAGATGTTGAAGGCACTATCTCAGCCAACGGTGAAGAAGGCCTGGCTCAAGGCAGTTATGGCTGTGCGGCTACCAATGGAGGAGATGGGGGCAGCATATATATTGATACTAAAGCTTTGAAGGGCGCAGGAGTTATCGAAGCTAACGGCGGGCGAACTTATGCAGGCATTACAGCAGGTAATGGCGGGCAAATTGCTATTTATTACCAGCAAAACCAATTTACTGGGAAAATAAGCGCTTATGGAGGGCAAGGAGGCCATTATATTGAAGATACGGGCACTGTTTATTTTTCTAGTTCCTCTGACAAGTTAATTATTAAGGGCAATGATAATAGAAATAATTGTCCATTAAAACATTCTTTAACCGGTTTAGATAAATTGGTTTTTGCGAGCACTAGCTTAGACCTTAGTTCTACTATTGATATCCAAGTAGGGTCGCTTTTATTAAAAAACAGTATTTTTTCAAATCAGCCAAAGCAAATTTTAAATATTTTTGCTGATGATTTTCAGGTTTTTAACTCAACAATTGAATCTAACCTAAATATTGAAGCTAACAGCATTGTGATAGGTGACAGTTCTAAGGTCTCAGCTGACGGTCTAGGATATCAGACGGACGAAGGGCCTGGTTGCGGCATTTTTCCCCATAGTGGAGGCAGTTATGCTGGAATTGGCGGAGGCAATAGCACTAGCTCTATTTATGGTTCTAGCACCAAGCCCGTTGAATTTGGCTCTGGCGGCAAGGGTAATCCAGAAAATATTTCTTGTTGCGCTAGAGCCGGGGGAGCAGGCGGGGGCAAAATATTTGTTCAAACTACAGATTTTGCCATTGAAGGAGAACTGACAGCTAATGGCAAAGATGGTTTAGGCAAGGGAAGTTGGGGTTGCGCTGCTACTGGCGCTGGCAGCGGAGGCAATATTTATATTATTGCCAATAACTTAGTCGGCAATGGTTTAATTCAAACAAACGGCGGCAATGCCAGTTCGGTCGGCAGAGGTGGTGGCGGAGGAAGAGTAGCTATATATGGCAATTCTGCCGGTTTTTCGGGAATAATAGAATCTTTAGGGGGAGTTAATCCAGAATATACCTCCTATAATGGAACAAACGGCTCTATCTATCTTTCCCCTTAGCTCCTCCTTTTTTGGGGCACCTTGTGCTTAGTCCGACTAAGCACAACTGGGGACTTGACAAGGATTTTAAAACGGCTTATCATTCAAATATAAATTTGAATGTTTTTTTGTATAAAATTATGAACAAACACAAAAAAGCAAAAAAAATTGATTGTTTGGCAAAAAGTTTAAAGGTCGCTGGCGAAGAAAATCGCATCAAAATACTTTGTACGCTTATTGAACAGAAAAAAATTTGCGTCTCTGATATGGCCAAAGAACTTAATGCCAGCGTTGCAATTACTTCACATCACTTTCAGGAATTGTACAGGGCTGGACTTGTTGAGTCTAAAAGAGAAGGCAAAAATATTTGTTACTATTTGCAGGATTCTCCCTTAGTAACAGACCTTAAGCGTTTTATTTGTAAATATAAATAAAAAATAAAAGAAATATGGAAGAAAAAAAGAAACACAATATTATTGTTTATTCCACGCCTACATGTCCTTATTGCAATATGGCTAAGGAATATTTTAAGAAGGTAGGGCTGGAATTTCGCGAAGTTAATGTTGCCGCAGATCAATCGGCCGCTAGAGAGATGATTGAGAAAAGCGGCCAAATGGGTGTTCCGGTTATAGACATAGACGGGGATATCGTTATAGGTTTTAGACCAGATATTTTCAAAGAATTATTAACAAAATAAAAATATGACAAAAATTGAAGCCGATGAATTCGGGCCAAAATATTCATTAAAAGTTTATGACCATAAACTGGGACTGGAAGGAATATTAGTGATAGATAATACCGTGCTTGGTCCGGGCAAGGGAGGCATTAGAATGACCCCTGATGTAAGCGAAGAAGAAGTTTTAAGGTTAGCCAGAGCAATGACCTGGAAGAATGCTTTAGCTGGTATTCCTTATGGTGGAGCAAAGGCTGGAATTGTTTGGAAGGGCGGAAGCGAAGAAAAGAAAAAGGCCTTAGTACAGGCCTTTGCTAAAGCTTTTGAAAAACTTATTCCCGAAGAATATATTACTGGACCAGATGTAAACACTGGAGAAAAAGAAATGCAGTGGTTTGTTGAAGCAACAGAAAATTGTGATTCTGCTACGGGCAAGCCAGCAAGTTTGTGTAATGATCTTTTTGGTATATCCAATAAAGCTGGTTTTCCTCATGAGCTGGGAAGCACTGGTTTTGGCGTGGCTCAATCTACTAAAGCAGCTGTAGAAAGCATGGGGCTTGAAATGAATGGTTTGACTGTTTCTATTCACGGTTTTGGAAATGTTGGTACCTTTACTTATAAATTTTTGAGCGAAATGGGCGCTAAGGTAATTGCTATAGCTGATAAAGAAGGCGCGCTTTTAGCGAAGAATGGATTTGATCCTAAAATAATGGATAAAATCATTAAAGAGGGCAAGTCTATAACAGAATATAGCGGAGAAGCTGAAAAAATTTCAGATAAAGATTTTTGGTCTCTAAAAGTTGATGTGTTAATTCCGGCCTCTGTGACGGATGTTATAAATGAAGATAATAAAGAGGTCATAAACGCTCAATTAATAGTGGAAGGAGGCAATATACCAATGCGAGAAAACACAGAGGACGAACTTTTTAAAAAGGGCATTATGTTCGTGCCTGATTTCGTGGCTAACGCTGGAGGTGTTATTTCTTCTTCTGCCGAGCTCCAGGGATATAGTAAGGAAAAAATGTTTGAAATTATTGAGGAACGAATTGTTAAAACCACTAAGGAGGTTATAAATGAATCTATAAAGACTCATTTAAACCCCAGGGCAGTTGCTTTGAGTCTAGCAAAGAAAGTAATAACCCAAGCGCAAAAAGAGGCATAAGCCATTTCTGTTTATAAAGCTAGAACAAGTGGTGAGCCGCTCCGCGGCTCACCACTTGTTTTGTTAACTAACCGCCCGACGCTTGGCAAGGGCACCTTTGTGCTTACCCCGGGTAAGCACAATACCGTATCGCGTATTTCGTATATGCGATTCCAGATTCGAAATTCCATATACGCGATACGCGATTCCCGATACACGATACGCAATTCGAGATTCCGGATAAAAGAATTTGCAAAGCATTCACAGAGTTTTAAGCATAGTAAAGAGTTAAGTATATTAATATGCAGGGAGCGCAACACGAATAGGCCGCACTAACCTCTAGGCCGCAAAACGACTACTGAATTCCATAATCAACCTCGCAAAATTATTATATTACCCGCCTAGCGCAAAACCTTTACAAACCCAACACAAAAGCTTTACAAATATTTTAAATTAGTTAAAATCAAGTTAGAAAAATTAAAAAAATTTATGCAGCTGAGTTTAAGAGCTTTTCACGTAGAGGGAGGGGGTTTTGTGGTTTTTTTGGTAATTATTTTTATTCTCGCGGGATTGGCCACTTTTGTTTATTTGGATTCCACAGACAAATTGGTTGATTACAAGATTAATATGTTTTCCAGCGTTGGCAGTGATAATTTGGCTCTTGAAGAAAGCCAGGAACTCGATATTGCCAAGACAGAGGAAGGCCTGTCTATTGGCGTGACCGCTAATGATACAGAGCAAGAGGCAAATGTTTCTGACTCTCAAGCAATAGCTGATGCTAGCATAGTAAAGAAGGTTGCTCAAAAAGGAGACAGTATTACTACCCTGGCTCGTAAGGCAGTTGAGGAGTATTTAGAGGACAAGGGCGTGGAATTAACCAAGGAACATCGAATCTATATCGAGGACTATATCCAAAACAGCATTGGCGACTATCAGTTGAAAATAG
Source organism: uncultured Candidatus Saccharibacteria bacterium (assembly GCA_964636195.1). GTDB lineage: Bacteria > Patescibacteriota > Minisyncoccia > Minisyncoccales > PEYH01 > CAZWQR01. The sequence goes on along the minus strand of CAZWQR010000002.1, from coordinate 10,607 downwards.
GCCAAGAAATAGAGATTTCCAAGGATTTGATAGCTGAAGCAGTTGAAAAATCACAGCAATTGTCCCAGGAGCAATTGAAAAACCTTGAAAATTATTCAGAATTGGTTTGGGAATAGTTGTTTATGAATAAGAGAGAAGAAATTATTGCGACTACTGTTGCTTTGTACCGAGTTACTGAATTAATGCCAGAGACAGAGCCGTTGCGTTTAAAAATACGGGAATTAGGCAACGAGATATTAGAAAAACTGTTTTTAGGCGATAAAAAAGGGGCAAAGACAAAAATTAACCTGCTTTTGCTTTACTTTGATGTGGCCTTAAAGCAGAGTCGGGTTAAAGAAAAGAATTTTTTGGTTTTAAGGCGTAAATATAAAGAAATTGAAACGAATTTGGTTGTTGAAAAAATAGCCAAAAGACCTCAAATCAGGCCAAAACAGATTAATAATTCTTTCAATTCTAAGAAATCAAGACAGCAGAAGATATTAGAATTAATGAAAGCAAACCAAGGGAAAATAGATTTAGAGCAAATAAGAGAACAATTTTCTAACGTTAGCGCTAGAACCCTAAGAAGAGATATGAGCCTTTTGGCAAAAAAGGATTTAGTAAGTAGGATACGCAAAAGCAAGAAAGACGTTATTTTTATTTTAAAAAATAATGCGGACAATTAATATATTATGTCCGTAATATGTCCGATTTTGTGTCCGGATAAATCTATTGTTTAATAATGGTAAATAGTAGACAAAAATTTTCTAAGATTTATGATAGATACATAGACAGTATCTATCGTTTTATCTTGATTAAAGTAAGCTCCAGCCAAGTAGCAGAAGACCTGACTTCTGAAACATTTTTAAGGAGTTGGGAAAAATACAGGCAAAAAAAGGAACAAAGCATCAAAAACCCTAAGGCCTATATTTACCGAGTGGCCAGGAATTTAGTTGTTGATTTCTATAGAGAAAGAGGACAAACAACTATTATGTCCATTGAGCAGGAAGAAATAGAGCTGGAGTCAGAGGAAGATGATATAGAGAAGAAACAACAGCAGATAGATACTTTGCAAGATGTGCGAAAAGCCCTTGTCAAACTAAAGCCGGACTATCAAGATGTTGTTATCCTTCGCTATGTAGACGGTTTGCCCTTAAGAGATATTGCCAAAATTATGAATAAAAGCTATGGCGCTACCAGAGTAATACTTCATAGGGCAATGGAACAGTTAAAGCAGGAAGTGTAACAGTTTTAGGTTTTTTCCGTCTTCTTAATAATAAGAGCTATACAACCTTAATTCACTTAATGTATTTTAGTCTTGAATTAAGAGTTTAAAACTATGGAGGAACGCCAAATTATCAAAAATCTACAAGCACTTAAAGCTATAAAACCGGCAAATGATTGGAAAAATGGCTTGAAAAGCGAGCTTTTTGGTGCCGAGCCACCCCAAGAAAATGTTTTTTCAAGGGGTTTTTTGCCGTCCTTCAATTTTAAGCTGGCACCAGTAGCCGTTATCTTGGCAACTATCGTTTTAGTTAGCGGCTGTTTGCTGTTTATTCAAGGAAAAAGCCCAGAAGTGGTTCAAGAGACACAATCGCCGAAGCCAGAGAGCTATTTGGTCTTAATAGAAACAAAATTAGATGATATAAAATCATCTGAAGACATAGCAGAAGTGACTGATATGATGAAAAAGGCAGAAAAAGAGATTGAAAGAAGCGCTGATAATCCTAAAGAAACAGCTATAACAGCTCAAAAAGTGGCTGATATAAGCAAGAAGGTTGATGAATTAGAAGAACAATTAGGCAAAAATGCTAAGGACTTGGCAGATTCGGCTGACATTCTGGCCAGCAAAACGGCTGAGGTCTTGGAACAAGGCATTGAAAACACCAGCCAGCAGATAAGGACAATGGTTTCTAACTTAATAACTGAGTATGAAGCAAAGAGTTTGAGTAATCCACAGAAAGACCTTTTACAGCAAGCAAAAGAGTATTATAATAATCAACAGTTTGAATTAGCGCTGGAAACAATTTTGAATATAGGAAAATAAATGGAAAATAAAGACATTACAATAAATGAGCTTGCTGTTATGGTTAAAAATGGTTTTGATGATGTTGATGAGCGCTTTAATCATATTGATAATCGGTTCAACCAGGTTGATGAGCGGTTCAACCAGGTTGATGAGCGGTTCAACCAGGTTGAAAACAGGTTGGAAAGGTTGGAAAGCAATCAAAGAGCGATTTTGACTAAATTAGAAGAAGTTGTCTATAAATCAGAGCTTGATCAGCTCAAAGAGAGAGTGAGCATTATTGAACAGGCAGTAAATATTAAAAAAAGTTAACATCTGGAACCGTTGATTTGGTCGACCAACGGTGTTTATAAATTAAAACAACAAAAACCCTTTGTTTGAAAGAACAAAGGTAAAGGTCGAATTAAAAAAAGGTTAATTATTAAATAATCGTTAACAGTTTTTAAAACTGTTACGAGAAATGAAATTAGATACAAAATGAGTAAAAAAATATTTGCTTCACTCACTACAATTACTTGTAGTGTTATGATGCTTTTTGGCTCATTTGCTCCTGTAGCTCAGGCAGAAGATTTAGGAGATCAATTGACCGAATTAATCTCTACCTTAAATACTTTATGCAATAGCTACTATGACACTACCGGAACAGTGCTTTCTGGTTGTGAGGACTATGTGGATGTGTCAGCGCCCAGCGCTGGCTGCACAACCTACGCTGGCATTCCAGAAGGTTTTACCTTTAATAACAATCTCAAGTATGGAATGAGCAATGATGAAGTGAAATACTTGCAGATTATCTTAAAGGATGAAATTGGAGCGCCTACTTATCCTGATAGTGTCGGAGCGACTGGTTGGTTTGGTCCCATTACCAAGTCATCTGTTATTGAATTCCAGGAAAAATATGCTGATGAAGTGTTAGCTTCCTGGGGTTTAACTAATGGTACTGGTTTTGTCGGACAAACTACCAGAGACAAGCTTAATGAGCTGTTGGAATGTGTTCCAACTCCTCCTACTGATGAGCCAAGTGACTATGACAACGAAGCCGACTGCGACGATGCGGGCTACTATTGGTATGATGATGCATGCCATGCCAACGAGCAGCCAGCAGACGAATTTGACAACGAAGCCGACTGCGAGGATGCGGGCTATTACTGGTATGATGACCAGTGCAACGAGCAAGCGCAGAGCGCTGAAGGCGAGTTAACGGTTGAGTTGTCTGACGACACTCCAGCTTCAAACAGCATCCCAAAAGACGCTCAATCAGTTGAATTCTTAAAATTAGATTTAACTGCTGAGTCTGAGGATGTTACTGTTGATTCCATTACCTTTACCAGAACCGGAACCGGCAGCAGAAATGATTTTGACAATGTATGGTTGGAAAAAGACGGTATGATTATTGCTGATGCTAGAAGCATAAACAGCAGTAATCTCATCACCCTTTATCCCCATTACACAATTGATGCAGGAGAGACCGTAACCTTCAGCCTTATGGCGGACTTAAGCGGCACTGCCGCCCACATTGACGCCTTCCAAATTGCTGACGAAGATGACATAGATGCCAGCGTTGATGCAATTACTGGTGATTTTCCCTTGTCTGGCAATGCTATGTCTTTGACCAGCTATGTAATGGGAACAGTCACTTTTGCTTCAGCAGGAGCTTCTTCAACGGTTGATATTGGAGACGAGCAAAAAACAGTTGGAGAATTCACCATTAAGCCGGCTTCTAGCAACAACAATGACTTTGTCTTTAGAAGCATTCGCTTGAAGGAAACTGGTACTGCCGGCCTTGCTGACCTTGACAACATTGCTCTTTATGACAATGATGGTGAAGTTATCACTGACGAATATGATGTTGATGGTAATTATCTAACTTTCCCTGACGTAGATTACGACATAGAAGATGGTGACACAGTAAGGTTTACGGTAAGAGCAGACATTATTTCCGGCGACGACGGCCAGACCATTATCTTAAAACTCAATAAAAATTACGAACTTTTTGTTGAAGAGATTGGCTTTGGCGGAACGGTCTCCGGAGCTGCAACTTTGCACACCTACACCTTCAACGCTGGTAAGTTTTCTGTAGTATTAGATGATTCTTCTCCATCTAACCAGGAGGTTGCTCCTGATACTCAAGATGTTGTTGGCTTAATTGCCAAGATGAATCTTGACCAAGATGTGACTGTTGATGGAATAAAAGTTTACCTGGATAGCGGCACCACTATTACTGGTGGTCAAGCTGGTACAGATGACAGCGCTAAGATTGACGCTGAAGTAGAAGACGTAAAACTTTATGTCAACGACAGTCTTGTTGATAGTGTTGACACAATAACTCCGAATACAGGTGCTGGCGATAATGGAGCCATTGCTGATTATGAGTTTTATTATGATTTCAGCGACAGTGTTACTTTAAGTGATGACGATTTGCTCAAAGTTACCTTTGATGTAAAGAGTGGTGCAACAAGCACTGATATTTACAAATTTGAGATTGTCGGAGCTAATAGCAATTGCAGCTTTTCAAGCCCTGAATATGTAGACAGCGGAGAATCTGTTGCTACAACCGATAAAAGCGGTATTGCTACAGGCAGAAAGGTAACCATTTCTTCGGCTACTATTGCAGCTACAAGAAATGACGGTTATCCAGCCAATCACAAATTTATTGCCGGTGCCAGCGATGTCAAGATGTTCCAGTTTGTTATGGAGGCAGGAGTGGCTTCTGCTGTTAAAGTTCAAAAACTTGACTTTAATATTGTAGGAATAGCTGCTGGACAGGATGATTACATAACTAATGTTAGATTAATGGCAGGCGACGAACAGCTGGGAGATATTGATGATTTTAGCAATACCTATGTTAGGTTTGAGTCGCTCAATCATACAATACCTGCCGGCACTAGCGAAACGCTTGCTTTGTATGCAGATATTGGTTCTTCAATGAGCGCGGATACTTCCAGCAATTACATAATTCTGGACGCCTCTGATTCTTTGTTCTATGACAAAGAAGACAATACTGTCACAATGGCCAGCAATGCTACATCTACTGACTTTGACATTGCCACTGGCGGAACTTTGACCGTAGCTGCTGATGCCAGCCCGACCAGCAATGTTCTTACCTCTGGTACAGATGATAACCTGGTGGGAAGCTGGACATTCAGCGCTGACGATGATGCCATTGAGGTTACTGACCTCTGGTTTGTTAATGATCCTGCTGCTACTAGTACTGCCACCACAACAGCTGATTCCAATATTGAAGGATTCAAAGTTTATATTGATGGAGAACAGCATGGTGCAAAAGTGGTTATGACTTCCGGAGGCATCCACTTTGGTTTTGGTTCTACAGATTCATTTACTGTACCAAAAGATGGTAATGTTACTGTTGAATTAAAAGCAGACCTGAATGACATTACGACTGAAAGCAATACCAACAAGAGATTAGAGATGGTATTGTGGTCATTAACGGCTGAAGGCAGCAATGGTACTCAGTTGAGTAGCGTGAGTGGGCTTGTTAATGGTGACTTGAACGGCGCTACTTATAGCAGTCACGCAAACAGTCAGGCCGCCAACGAATTTGTCTTGGTTAAGGCCAAACCTACTTTGGCTACCAATGCCAGCAAGACTGATGCAGGCAGCAAACCAAATGGCACAAAGAAGATTTATGCCTTTGATGTTACTGCGCCTGATGAAGGAGCAGTCAGCTTTAAGAAGGTTGTCCTTTCTGTGTCTGGTACTGCTAGCACTACTGCCATAAGCAATACTAATGCATTTAGCACTTATGTTTCTACCTCTACAATTTACAGAGGAAGTACAGCGCAAGATGCTAGTATTACTGTTGGCTCAACCACAGTCACCATTGTGTTTGATAATGTTCAGACCGTAAGTCCTGATCAGACTGCTACTTATGTTTATGAAGCTCAGCTTCAGAAGTTTGATGGCAGCACTGGTTCTACTGATTACATTGATGTAAACATTCAGAACCTTGCTACCAGCTACACTGCGGCAAATACTTATGCCAGCACTTCAGCAAGTACTGCCAGCTTCTATTGGACTGACAACTCTGGAACTTATCAGAGCACGACTGATTCACAGTGGATGACTGATTACTTGTTTGGCGAGCTTGCGTTGGATAAAGTAGAGCTTTCCTACTAGCTAGAATTTCACCCGCGCTTCTTTCCTTGTAGAAGTTGGGCGGGCTAAAACCAAAAGCCGCCCTTTGGGCGGCTTTTGGTTTCTCCCAACTTGTGCTTAGTCGGACTAAGCACAAGCTTAAGCGCAAGTTAGATTTTTCACAGTATTTTCTAAAGATTTTTTTTGTGTTAGAATAAAAAGCAATGAAATTGGTTTTGAAAGCCAAACTATTGTTTATATCCTCTCTGGCATTGGTTGCTTTGCCGTTTTTTGTTTCTGCCGCCCAGCAAATAAATGACACTGCTAGTTTTTATGTTGATTCAGAATACGAATTGGATGGAAAAGATGAAGTTACCGGTATTTTGATGGAGATAAGCGATAATGCCTATTTTTATGTGGAAGATAGTTGGTACAGAGATTTAAATGCAGCCGAGAGGAATAATGTTAAGCATAACTTGACTGTTTTGGCAGATGAATTTGATGATAATATTTATCCACAGCTAACTTCTATTTATGGCCAGGAGTGGAAGCCGGGCATTGACAATGATTCCAAGATTACTGTTCTGCTTCATCAAATGCAAGAAAAAATAGCGGGCTATTTTAGAACAGTTGATGAATATAGAAAAATTCAAGCTCCAACCTCTAACGAAAGGGAGATGGTCTATTTAAACCTTTCATACATCAATGAGGAGATATTAAGCAGTTATTTAGCCCACGAATTCACTCATTTAATTACCTTTAATCAGAAAAATCGCTTACAGCAAAAAGAAGAAGATCTTTGGTTAAACGAACTAAGGGCGGAATATGCTCCAACCTTTTTGGGCTATGACGACTATCATCAAGAAAGCAATTTAAATAAGCGGCTTAGCGTTTTTATCTCTAATCCTTCTGATTCTTTAGTAGAGTGGAAGTCAGAAGATAGAGATTATGGAGTGATTAATGTTTTCGCCCAATATTTGGTTAAAGAGTATGGAATTGAAATTTTGGTTGATTCCTTAAGGTCGCCCTATGTTGGCATTGCTTCTTTAAACTATGCTTTGAAACTTCATGGCGTAGATAAGGATATGGGAGAAGTTTTTACTGATTGGGCGGTGGCGGTATTGATAAACGACTGCCAATTGGGAGAGCAATATTGTTATCAACGAGAATCTTTAAAATATTTAAGCATTGCTCCTAATCTTTTGTATATTCCCACTACCCAGGAAGCTAATATGTCTTTGGTTTATGCCATTAAACAATGGTCGGGCCATTGGTATAAGATTGTTGGCGGGGGCAAGGGGTTAGAACTGGAGTTTGAAAGTTTGTCAGGAGATAAATTCAATGTTGCCTATTTGATAAAAAGAGATAATAAGATAGAAAAAGTTTCTTTTTTGGAACTTGACGACCAAGGCAAAGGGAAAATTGAGCTTCCTTACTTTTCTCAAGATAACCAGTCTTTGATTATTGTTCCAACCATTACCAGCCAGATAAGTAATTTTTCAGAGAACGAGCCTTTTTGGAGATTTGCTTTAGATATTAAGAGCATTGAAAATGGGCAAAATTCTAATTCCGATACCTCGACCGGCCAGATGACTCCGCAGCAGCTAAAAGCAAAGATTATACAAGTGATTGCCTTGATTAACGAAATAAAGCAGTTAATGGGCCAAGAACAAGTCACTTGTTCCAGTTTTAACACCAACCTTTATTTTGGTTTAAGAAATAACAGCGAGGTAAAATGCCTTCAGCAGTTTTTGAGCGACCAAGATAAGGATATTTATCCTGAAGGTTTAATAACTGGCAATTTCTTAACCTTAACCAAAGAAGCGGTGATAAGGTTCCAGGAAAAGTATAGACAAGACATATTAGAACCTTTAGGGTTAGAGCATGGCACTGGTTATGTTGGTCCCAAGACCAGAGAAAAAATTAACCAACTCTTACAATGAAAATTTTAGTTACCGGAGGGGCTGGCTTTATTGGCTCTCATATTGTAGATGCTTTGGTTAAAAAAGGGCATCGGGTTTCGGTTGTTGATAATCTTTCTACCGGAAAAGAGGAAAATCTTAATAAAGAGGCCTTTTTGTATAAATTAGATATCAATGCTCCTGAAGTAAGTCATATTTTTAAGGAGGAGGCGCCAGAAATTGTTTTCCATTTAGCTGCTCAGATCAGCGTGAGAAAGTCGGTGGAGAACCCATTAGAAGATGCTAGAACAAACATTCTGGGCAGTTTAAATATTTTGGAAAATAGTAAAAAAGCTGGGGTAAAAAAAATAATTTTTACTTCTACTGGTGGAGCTATTTATGGGGATGCAGAAGAAGTCCCCACAACAGAGGACTATGTTCCTCAGCCTATGTCGCCCTATGGCATCGCCAAATTTTCCATAGAAAAGTATTTGAATTATTATTATAAAGTTTTTAATATTCCTCTTGTTATTTTGCGTTTGGCCAATGTTTATGGCCCAAGGCAGGATCCGCAGGGAGAAGCCGGGGTGGTGGCTATTTTTTGCAACCAGCTGTTAGAGGGCAAACAGCCCATAATTAATGGAGACGGCGGACAGACAAGGGACTACATTTTTGTTCAAGATGTTGTTAACGCCCATCTTTTAGCTTTAGAGAATGACAAAATAGGGTGTTTTAATGTTGGCACAAGCAAAGAAACGACAGTAAACCAATTGTTTGATTATCTCAAAAAAGCAGGCGATTTTATTATGGAAGCTGAACATGGTCCCGCAAAGCCGGGAGAACAGCAAAGAAGCTGTCTTGATTATTCAAAGATTCAAAAAGAGCTTGGTTGGGAGCCAAAAACTGATTTAAAACAGGGATTAGAAAAAACCCTTCAGTGGTTTGTGCTTAGTCGGACTAAGCACAAAGTGCCCGTTAATTGAATGATTTAAGATTGAGATTGGGGTTGTTTTGTGTTAGAATGGAGTTATAATATGAAATTACCGCTATTTCTTAAAAAATATTTTTGGGATACGGATTTTACTAAACTGAATTTAAACGAATCAGCTGAGTACATAGCATTAAGAATATTGGAATACGGGGATTTAAAAGCTGTTCAATGGTTGTTTAAGAATATTTCCAGTCACAAATTGAGAAGAATTATTAAAACTGCCAGAGGACTATCTCCAAAAAGTTTATATTTTTGGAGCTCTTTTTTTAATATTAACCCCAGAGATTTATTATGTTTGAAAAAGTCTTATCAAAAAATGCAAAAGAGTCACTGGCCATATTAAGCAAAAGTAGAATCTTAGAAGATGCCTATATGGCTGGTGGTACGGCTTTGGCTTTGCAGATTGGACATAGATATTCTTATGATTTTGATTTTTTTACCTTGAAGGAATTTGATGAGAAAATACTTGTCCAAAAAATTAAAAAATATATTTCTGATTTTCAGTTAGAAAGAACAAGCTGGGGAATCATTATGGGTTATATTAAAAAAACTCGTTTTAGTTTATTTTTTTATAACTACCCAATATTGTTTCCTTTCCAAAAATTTTTGAACATTAAGGTTGTTAATATCAAAGACATCGCAGCAATGAAGATTGCCGCCATCTCTGACCGCGGCACAAAGAGGGATTTTATAGACCTTTTTTTTATTATTGATAAAGAGAAGATTTTAACTCTTAATGAATGTCTGGAGTTATACAATAAAAAATTTAAATTGTTGCAGCAAAACAAAATACACATTTTAAAAAGTTTATCTTATTTTGAAGATGCAGAAAAAGAGCCGATGCCTAAAATGATTGAAGAAGTTGAATGGCGCAGGGTTAAAGATTTTTTTGAAAAAGAAATAAAAAGCTTAAATCAGACATTATTGACATAAAAATTATGCAAGGTTATAAAGCAGTGATTTTAGCCGGAGGTAGGGGAACCAGACTATATCCCATCACCAAAGAAATTCCCAAACCTCTTTTGCCAATTAACAAAAAGCCGATAATTAATTATTTAATTGAGCTTTTTTTTCAATTTAAGATTGGAGAAATTGCTATTTTAATCAATCAAAAAGACGAAGAGGATTTTTTTTGGTGGAAAAAAAGACATTATCCACAGAAAAATTTTAAGATTATAAACGAAAAAGAGCCCCTAGGGACTTTTGGCGGGCTTTATTATCTTAAGGATTGGATTGGTAATGAAGATTTTTTCCTTAGCAATGGCGACGAGATTAAAAAAATAGATTTAGATAAAATGAGAGTTTTTCATAATGAGAAAAATGTTTCTGCCACGATTGGCTTGGTAAGGGTTAAAGATCCTCAAAACTATGGAGCGGCTGTTTGTAAAGATGGTTTAATTCTTGATTTTTTAGAAAAACCTAAAAATCCTCCAAGCGATTATGTATCTTCTGGTTTATATCTGCTAAAGGCAGATATATTTAAATACCATCCGGGTCTAAGGTTTTCTATGATTGAGAAGGACTTATTCCCCGTTTTGGCTAATAATAAAAAGTTGGCTGGTTTTAAGTTTGAGGGGAAATGGATGGATTGTGGCACTTGGCAGAGATATGAAGAAGC
>CAZWQR010000001.1:56312-61339 GCA_964636195.1 uncultured Candidatus Saccharibacteria bacterium | reverse complement strand
TAAAATAATTGGAAGAGCTTGCCGTTTGCCGATGTATCCTATTATGCCGCACATTAAACCACAAAATTAATCAATTTGTCTTTAACAAAAATTGTCTTTTTGATTTCTTTGTCTTGAAGCCATTTTTGGATTTTTTCTGATTTTAAAGCTAATTCTTTTGCTTGGCTTTCAGAAATCCCTCTTTTTGCTTTAATCTGATCGCGGACCTTGCCATTAATTTGAACAACTAAAACAAAGCTTTCTTCCTCTATTAGTTTTGGGTCATATTCGGGCCAGTTTTCTTTAAAAATGGAATCTCTGTGGCCTAATTTCTGCCATAACTCTTCGGCTATATGCGGCGCAAAGGGAGCTAATAATTTTAGAAAATCTTCTATTTGCTTTTTTGTAGTCCCAAAATTTTGGGACTCGTTTACAAACTCCATCATTGCCGCAATAGCTGTATTAAATTTCTGCGCTTCAATATCCTCAGTGACTTTTTTAATAACCTGATGCAATTTTTTCTTTAAATCTTTATTCTCTTTGCGTTTTGAATTTTCATTTTGATTTTTGAGATTTATTACTATATTCCAAACCTTCTCTAAAAATCTCCTCGTTCCTATTACTCCCTTGGTTTGCCAGCTAATCGGCTGATTAAAAGGACCCATAAACATTTCATAAACCCGAAAAGCGTCAGCTCCGTATTTATTAATAACTTCGTCTGGATTGATTACATTACCTCGCGACTTAGACATTTTCTGCCCATCAGGAGCCAAAATCAAACCAATAGTTCTTAATTTCAAAAAAGGCTCCTGAAAATTAATAATTTTAGCTTCATAGAGCGCTTTTATCCAAAAACGAGAATACAAAAGATGCAAAACCGCATGTTCGGCTCCGCCAACGTAAAAATCAACTGGCAGCCAATACTTTATTTTTTCTTTTGAAGCAATTTCTTGTCTATTTTGAGGGTCTAAATAGCGGATAAAATACCAGCAAGAACCAGCCCATTGAGGCATAGTATTGCTTTCTCTAACAGCTCTTCGCCCGCATTTAGGACATTTGGTTTCCAACCAATCGGTTGCTGCGGCTAGGGGCGACTGGCCGGTGCCTGTTGGCTGATATTTTTCTAATTCAGGAAGTTTTACGGGCAGCTCTTTTAGGGCTATCCAGCCGGGGTTCAATAACTCCCCCTTGGAAAAATCTTTAGTCTCGCCTCTTTCTATCCTTTTTTTGCAGTGCTCACAAAACACCAAGGGAATTGGTTCTCCCCAATAACGCTGTCTGGAAAAAATCCAATCTCTTAATTTATAATTAACAGCTGGTTTTGCTTCTTTTAAAGATTTAACTATTTTCTTACCTGCCTTTTTAGAATCTAAGCCATTAAAATTACCTGAATTTATCATCTTGCCCTGGCCAGCATAAACCTCGCTCTCGCTTGCTATAACCTTTATAACGGGCAAGTGGTATTTCTTTGCAAAATCAAAATCCCTTTGGTCATGAGCTGGAACCCCCATAATGGCGCCATAGCCATAATAAGGCAAAACATAATCAGCAATATATATAGGAATTGCTTTTTTGTTAGCCGGATTGATAGCATAAGCTCCCGTAAAAACTCCTGTCTTGTCTCTATTTTCAATTTGCCTTTCCACATCAAGCTTTTTCTTGGCTTGTGCTATATATTGTTCAACTTCTTTTTTTTGTTTTGAAGAAACAATTTCTTTAACTAATTGATGCTCTGGCGCTAAAACCAAAAAGGTGGCTCCAAAAATAGTATCGGGCCTAGTAGTAAAAACCTTTATTGAAAATTGAGAATTGGAAACTGGAAATTGAATATCTGCTCCCTCTGATCTGCCAATCCAATTTTTCTGCATCTCTTTGATCTCTTTGGGCCAATTAAGATTCTCTAAATCGCTTAAAAGCGCTTCAGCATAATCGGTAATCTTTAAAACCCACTGCTCAACATCTTTTTTTGTAGTCTCAGTGCCGCAACGCTCACATTTGCCAGCCACCACTTCCTCGTTGGCCAATCCTGTTTTGCAGCTAGGGCACCAATTTATAGGAAGCTTTTTTCTATAAGCCAAGCCCATTTCAAAAAGCTTTAAAAAAATCCATTGGGTCCATTTGTAATAATCAGGCTCACTAGTGTTAATCTCTCTAGACCAATCATAAGAAAGGCCAATCATTTTCATCTGTTCCTTAAACCTTTCAATATTCTTTTTAGTGGTTATTGAGGGATGAATTCCTGTTTTAATGGCATAATTCTCGGCTGGCAAACCAAAAGCGTCCCAACCCATAGGATGCAACACGTTAAAACCTTCCATCCTAAAGTAGTGGGAAATAACATCACTGCCTACGTATCCTCTGGGATGGCCCACATGAAGCCCGGCGCCAGAAGGATAGGGGAACATATCTAAAATATATTTTTTGGGCTTTTTGGAATTTTCTTCTGCTTGGAAAATCTTCTTATTCGCCCACTCTTTTTGCCACTTTTTTTCTATTTTTTGGGGCTCATATTTTTCCATAGTAATTTTATCTTAACTAAATTTTTGCCTCTTTTCAAACAATTTAAACAATTTCCCGTTACTTGGTAACGGGAAGATAACAAAAACGTTTATTATTAAATTACTATTAAATTAGATCAGTAATTTCCAATAATGTCTCTAATTGCTCCGCCCACCTTTCTTAACGACCAATAGCGAACAGTTTCCTCAAAATCTTGCGATTTTGAATAACGCTCAGAAAGCCAACTCTGTTTTGTTAATATTAGGTCCATAAAAGGATTCTGGCTTTTCCCTATTCTGTAATACCCATAGCTTGACCAAGGATATTTTTTCATTCTTTTAGCAGCCTGATCCCAATTCTTAACCTTTCCCTCTCTCCATTGGGGATAATATAAATCAAGAATATTTAAATGAATATAAGTTATTATATGGTCAAAATAAGCCTGTTTATTGATTAGTCTAGCTCCAAAGGCGCCTTGCCAAAGGGCTCCTCTTCTTCCATATTTTACATTAAAATAACGGGCATATCCCTTATCAAAACGGTGCATAAAACGAGATATTCCTTTCTCCTGTTTCTCTTGAATAAAAAGATGATAGTGAGTAGGCAATAAAGTAAAGGCAATAATATTAACTAATTTGTTTCTATTATCAGGAGTGTATCTCCTAACCAATTCAAGCGGATTCTTTACGAATCGAAAAAGCTTGCTAGGAGATAATTTAATATCGTTGAAAATAACTAGATATACCAACGCTCTTGCAAAATCTTCTTCAATAGAAAAAACCTTACGCTCTTCAACACCGTGATTATAAATATGATAATATTCTCCTGGTGCGAATTCTGTTTTTCTCATCGTCTTAGTATCTCTTTTTTCTTACCTTATAAATTTCCCGTTACTTTCCCGTTACTTGGTAACGGGAAGAGATAATGAGAAGATTATATTTTTATTTTACCTGAATTTTTATCTATCTTCAAAATAAAAAACCTGCTGCGCCGTTACGGAAAGAGAAGAAATTCGCCTCCTTTTACGTCTTTGGGCGCAACAGGTAAAATTTTTCTATCCGCCAGAACCAAAGCTAGCTGGACCAGCTGGCCCTTTTGTATACTTATCCTGCGGATTAGATAGTTGGGCAAGAATACCTTCAATATACCTTTTTGTTGTCTCAAGGTCCTCGCGTGCCCTTGTAGCAACAAAACCGTCGTTGTGGGGATCTAAAGCCATTAAAGCTAAATCTTTTACTCGCTTGGGAACTTTTGCCCTACCAATCCTTGCCATTCTCCACCTCCTTTTTGTTTTGAAACTACCATTTTTTATAGAAACTGTCCCTAGACTAACATATCTACTTTGAACTGTCAAATCTATAAAAACTAAAATTTAACCACTAGCAAATAATTAAAAAAGCCGAGCTTGGCTCGGCTAACGAGGCTGCTGGTCGTTAGTACCTCCAAAAAGTTCGAGGCCGGCGAAAGCGCTTAAAAAAACACGCAATCGCCCTCAAAAGAACAAATATGTCTCTCTTCAAGGACCTTGGTACGCTTGGCGGCTTTGGCTCCCACTTGTTACTTGCCATTCTCTCCTCCTTTATTTATGGATAAAATTATCTTAAACCTTTTATGGGATTTGTCAAATTAATAATTTACATTAAGAAATAATTGCTGGGCATTCTTAGTTGTTTGATCAGCTAATTCTTCTAAAGGAATTTTTTTAATTCGAGCAATCTCTTTTGCCACGTATTTTACTCCCATTGGATCATTGCGTTTTTGGTTATATTCCGGCGGCGAAAGGTAAGGACAGTCAGTTTCAAGCAACAGCTTGTCCAAGGGCACTTTTTTAATCACATCCTTTAAGTTCAATTTAAAAATTATACCGTTAAAACCAATATAAAAACCTAAATCCAAATATTCTTTTAATTGAGTAACGTTTCCGGTAAAACAATGAATTACTCCCTTAAACTTCTGGTGATAAACTCCTTCCTGAGCATGTAAAATATTTAAAAGCTCTGAGTGAGCCATACGACAATGAATAATCAATGGCAAATCTAATTCCTTAGAAAGTTTTAATTCCTGCAAAAATAAAAGTTCCTGACTAAGCTTAAAACCTTTAAGTTTTTCTTTTGCTTTGGGTTTATAAAAATAATCAAGACCAACTTCCCCGATAGCCACCACCTTTTGATTTTTAGCTAATTTTTCAATTCCAGAGGAATCAAGGTTCTTGCCTAAAACAAGGTTCTTATAACTCTCATAATCAAACTCTTTTTCAAAAGGAGACTCTTTGCTCAAAATCTCCGCTTCGCTCACCTTCCTCGAATCTTCTATGCCTAGGTTAATGGGATGAAGCCCAACTGCAGCATAGACCCCTTTGTCAAACTTTCTAGCAAAATCAACCGCAATTGCAGAGGTAAAAAAATTACTGCCAACATTAATCATCCAAACCTGCTGCTTAAGGCATTTTTTAGCTACTCTATCCCTGTCTTTTACAAAAGCGGCAAAATTAAGATGAGCGTGGGTATCAAAATACATAAATAACAAATTAACAATCTTTTGCAACGAGG
>CAZWQR010000001.1:42783-56212 GCA_964636195.1 uncultured Candidatus Saccharibacteria bacterium | reverse complement strand
TTTTGCAACGAGGCCCGTCCTCGTTGCAAACATCAAATTATCAAAGGCGAGGAAATAAGGGCGCGGATTTTTGGCCCTTTAACTCTTGGATTATCCTCTCGCTTGTTTGAGGCAAAAAGGGTTCTAATAATCCGGCTATCTCTTTCAAGCCAAATAAACAATCTTGAATAACTTTCTTGGCATTATCTTTCTGTTCCCAAGGTTTCTCTGTTTCAATAAATCTATCTAAAGTGCCTATGATATCCCAAATAGCAATTAGAGCTTCGCTGAATTGAAAACCCTGAAGGGCCTTCTCGTATTTTAATTTTGCTTCAGTTACAAAAGACAGTGCTGTCTGGGAAGTAACCGGCAGTTGAACATCTAATTTTTTGGCTAAAGCTAAAACTCTGGCTACTAAATTGCCCAAACCCTTTGCCAGATCGCAATCATAACGCTCTTCAAATTTTTGATAACTGAAATCTCCATCTTTTGTTGAAGGAATTTCCCTTAAAAAGAAATAGCGCACTGGGTCGACTCCATACTTATGAACTAAATCATAGGGGCTGACTACATTGCCTAAGCTTTTAGACATCTTCTGCCCTTCAGAGGTTATATAGCCATGAACAAAAAGCGTTTTAGGCAAAGGAAGATTTGCAGAAAGCAAAGTAGCTGGCCAGTAAACGCTGTGGAAGGTTAAAATGCCCTTGCCAATAACATGAACTCGATTTTCGTTCTCAAGCCAAAACTTTTTGAATTTTTGCCCATCGCTTCCATACCCTAAGGCGCTGATATAATTTATTACCGCATCCCACCAACACCAGATTTTTTGAGTTTTATCAGAGGGTACATCAATACCCCAGCCGTGAGCCCTTTCAGCCGAACGAGAAATACAAATATCCTCTAAGCCCTGATCAATGAAAGCCAATGCTTCATTTTTCCTAGTTTCCGGAACAATCTTATATTCATCCCTTTCTATCAGCCCTCTTAACTGTTTCTGATACTTGGAAAGTTTAAAAAAGTAGTTTTCTTCTTCAATTAATTCTGGCTTACGATTGTGCTCCGGGCACAATCCGTTTACTAAATCCTTCTCCTTCAAAAACTGCTCGCAGCCCACACAATAAAGGCCTTTATACTTCTTTTTATAAATATCTTTCTCACATTTATGCCAGAGTTTTTCAACTGCCTTAATGTGCCTTTGCTCTGTGGTCCGAATAAAATCATCAAAAGAAACATTTAAAAGTTCTTTCAATCCTCTAAATTTCTCTGAATGCTTTTTAGCAAATTCTTCAACTGATAGGCCTGCAGCTTCTGCCGCCTGGCTGATCTTTAGACCATTCTCGTCTGTGCCGCTTGAAAAGAAAACTTCTTTGCCCAAGCTTCTTTGATATCGAGCTATAACATCTGCTTGAATCAACTCCAAAGCAAATCCTATATGAGGATCTGCGTTGACATAAGGCAGAGCCGTAGAAATGTAAAATCTATCATTTGCCATTTTGTTGAATTACCATTACAAATTCACCTTTGATTTTGTCTTTTTGGATCTCTTTGATAGCCTCTTTTACCGTTCCGCGATAAATCCTTTCAAATTTTTTAGTCAGTTCCCTTCCTACCACAATCTTAAAATCAGGATCTAGTTCTCCTAGGGTCTTCAATATCCGATAACAAGACTCATAAATTATTACAGGATACTCTGATTTTTCAATTTTCTCAAAAAACTTTTTTCTTTTTCTTTTATGGGGAGGAAAGCCTAAAAATAAAAATCTATCCATTGGCATCCCAGCAACCGAAGCAATTGCTGTGATGGCGCTCGGCCCTGGAATAGGGATAACTTCAACAAAAGAAGCTACTTTTGCTACTAACTTATTTCCCGGATCTGAGATTCCAGGAGTCCCAGCATCGGTAACTAAAGCCAAATCATTACCCCCTTTTAAAAGTTTTAAGATCTTATCTAATTTTTGAAGTTTAGAATGCTGGTGATAGCTTATCACTTTAGTTTTAATATT
Source organism: uncultured Candidatus Saccharibacteria bacterium (assembly GCA_964636195.1). Taxonomy (GTDB): domain Bacteria; phylum Patescibacteriota; class Minisyncoccia; order Minisyncoccales; family PEYH01; genus CAZWQR01. The sequence continues at coordinate 54,230 of CAZWQR010000001.1, read as the reverse complement.
AAAAGTGTTCAAGAGCTTTTGAGTTCTTCTGGTGTCTTCGGCTAAAATAAAATCAACCCTCTGAAGGGTTTCTATGGCTCTTTTGGAAATATCTTCCAAATTACCTATTGGAGTAGCAACAACAAAAAGTTTTGACATATTAACTTTCAGCCCCCTGTTTGCGCTTTAAAAACCCTTTTATAAATTCATAAATCATACCCGCTAAAGGAATAGCAAGGACTGCTCCCAAAACACCCCAGAGCTTAGCTCCTACTAAAAGAGAAATCAAAACTAAAGAAGGAGAAAGGCGCAAATACTTTTTAGTCAAAATCGGCATTAAAACATAGCTTTCTATTTCTTGAGCGATAAAAAAGGCAATAACAAAGATAAGAGCTTTAGAAAAACCGGCCACCGCTAAAATAAACAAGGCGATAGTTAAACCGCTTAAAAAGGGCCCAATGCTAATAATAATATTAGAAAAACCAGCGAGCAAACCGAAAAAAACAGCATAAGGGACATTTAAAACAAAAGTGATTAACCCAGCTGCAAAGCCAATAAAGATGCAGCAAATAATCCTCACACCAAACCAGGAAGCAATCTTCTTTTGAGTTCTCTTCCACAAGCTCTTAACATACTTTTTGTACCTTGCAGGGGACGCTAGTTCAATTACATTGGCAATTCCCTCTTCTTCTAAAGAAAGAAAAAAGGCGATAGCAAAAATACTAAAGGTGGACAACACTCCGCCAAAAACTGTGCTCACGGCAGAAAAAATATTAGAAGAAGCATCGGTAAGCACATCACCAATGGTCTGAGAAAAAGTATCAAAACTCTCTAAGGCCTTAATTTTCAACCCACTTAAATAGGGAGCTGTCTGAGTGAAATATTCAGGCAATCTATCAGTAAAAGTCTGGAGCTCTAAAAACAAAAAGGGGATTAGAAAATAGAGGCCAATAGCTAAAATAGAAAACAACGCTAGATATACAAGAATAGTAGCCAAGGTTCTAGGAATTTTTAAGCGCTTTAAAAAATTGATTGCCGGATTAAAAAGAATAGAAATTATTAAAGCAAAGATAAACCAAATTATAATATCTCTTATTAAAAAGAAAAAATAAAGAGCTACCAAAGAAAAAACTATTTTGACAATCGTTTCCCAAGTAACATCTAAGACACCATCGCGTTGAGGCGCTGAATAGTTTTTTGTTTCTTCTTCCATTACTTTATTTTAAAATTGTTTGAGTAAATTTTCAAACCTTTTTTTGTCCTTAAATGGTCCGATAAGGGCTAAATTTAAATTCTCGGGTTTGAAAATCTTTTGAGCTACGTCCAAGACCTGTTCTTTTTTAACTTTCTCTAATTCTTTAAAAATATCTTCGGCTGTTAACACTTTACCCAATAAAAGCTCTTGGGTACTATAAAAGAAAGCCAAAGAATCTGAGCTCTCTAGGCTCAAAGCTAATTTTCCTTTTAAATAATCCTTGGCTTTTCTAAGTTCGTCTTCTTGGATCTCCTTAGAAGCAATGTTTTTATACTCTTTTAAAATAGCTAAGATGGCGTTATCTACCTTTTTGTTGTCAATGCCTGCCCTGGTCACCAAACTGCCGGCGTCTGGATCAAGCTCAGCCTTAGTGCCAATGTAGTAAGCAAGTCCCATTTTTTCTCTAATCTCTGAAAAAAGACGAGAGCTCATCATTCCTCCTAAAACAACAGCCAAAAGCTCTAAAGCAAACCTCTTTCTGCTCTTTAGGCTGAAAGCTCTTACCCCCAAACAAAGATGGGTTTGATCGGTTTCTTTGTATTTAACTAAACAATTGGGCTTTTTTTGCTTTTCTACAACTTCATCCTTTTTTAAGAGCTTGCCCTTTTTTAAGTCTTTGAAATGTCTCTTTGCTTTCTTTAAAATCTTTTTAGAGTCAAAATTGCCAGCAATACAAACTAACGTATTTTGGGCAGTATAGAAATTCTTTCTGTAATCTAAAAGCTTTTTTCTGTTTACCAAAGAAACGATTCTTTTGTTTCCAATGACTGGCCAACCAGCCGGCTGATCGCCATAAAGGACTTTTTTCCAAAGATCTTGAACATAAATCATGGGATTGTCCAAATACATATTCATCTCCTCTTTGATCACTCCCTTTTCTTTTTCAATCTCTTTTTCAGGAAGCAAGGAATTCAAATAAATATCTGCTACCCAATCCAAAGCCAAATCCACCCTAGATTTTTCAACCTTAGCAAAATAACCAGTATACTCTTCGCCAGTGAAGGCATTGTAATGACCGCCCACCTTATCTAGGGTCTCTGAAATCTCTAAAGCAGTAGGTCTTTTTTTAGTGCCCTTAAAAAGCATATGCTCCAAAAAATGAGAAAGCCCGTTAATGTTCTTTTTCTCATATTTACTGCCAACCTTTGCCATAACTAAAACCGTTACTGCTTGAGTGTTTTTTTCGGGCACAGTAATAATCTTTAATCCACTTTTTAATTTTGTCTTTTTATACATATTCTTAAAGTATAGCTTAAAAACCTCCAACTTAAAAGAGCGCCGTAGCGCTCTTTTTTTTATTTCTTCTTCTTTGCCTTTTTTTTGGCCATTGAATTTGGACTTTTTTTAAAGGCCCATATTTAACGAGGGGTTGAAAACGATGAGCTCTTCTAATGCCCTGTGCTTAAATTATATTTTCTATTAAATAACTTTGTCAATATTTTTTTAATCTTCTTTCTTAAACCTTTGTTGCATGCGCTGACCAAATTCATGCCAATCGCCCATGTCCCACCAAAAAGAACGCCTTCTTTTTTGTTTGAAAATCATACTTAAACCCAAAACTATCAAGATAGATGGCCAAATAAAACTCCAAATATCCTCGCTAATGATTCCCATTGCTTTAAGCAAATAGAAGATTCCGATAGTAATTAAAAGAAAAGCTAAAAACATAATTTTTCTTTAAAATAATCAATCAATTTAGCGACCTTAACTCTTTTTTGCTTCATTGTGTCTCTGTCTCTGACAGTGACATCGTCATTATCTAGGCTATCAAAATCAATAGTAACGCAAAAAGGCGTGCCTATTTCATCCTGCCTTCGATATCTTCGGCCAATAGCCCCACTTTCATCATATTGGACTATAAAATAAGGGACTAATGTTTGATAAACCTGCTTGGCTTTTTTAACCAACTCGGGTTTGTTTTTAAGCAAGGGGAAAACCGCTATCTTGATAGGAGCTAATCTTTTATCAAACGCCAACATTACTTCCTGCTTTTTGGTAACCTTAGTCGTTTCTGTCCTTCCTCCCTCAATTTCCTTATAACTGTCGGTTAAAAAAGCAAGCAGGCTCCTCTCAACCCCGACAGAAGTCTCTATTACAAAAGGAACAAAACCTTCATAGCTTAAATTTTCTTTGCTATGTTTTTGATGCTGTCCTAAATCCCAATCCCCACGATTATGAATGCCTTCTATCTCCTGCCAACCGAAAGGGAATTGGTATTCTAAATCAACTTGCTGCCTGGCATAATGAGCTCTTTCCTTTTTGGGCACTTCTCTAAGGCGCAGCTTTTTTCTATTAACGCCTAAATCAAAATACCAATTTAAGCGCTCTTGTTTCCAAAAATTAAACCATTTGTCCGCTTCTTTGGGGTCACAAAACCATTGCATCTCCATTTGTTCAAACTCTCTCATCCGGAAAATAAAATTTTTGGTTGTTATTTCGTTTCTAAAAGATTTTCCAACTTGAGCAATGCCAAAGGGGAGTTTTAAACGCATACTATTTAAAACGTTCTTAAAATTAACATAAATCCCCTGACAAGTTTCGGCCCTTAAATAAGCACTTGCTTTTTCGTCTTCAGTAGAGCCCACAAAGGTTTTCATCATTAAGTTGAATTGTTTTGGTTGAGTGAACTCCCCGCCGCACTCTGGGCATTTTTTACCCTTAATCTCATCTAATCTGTATCTTTTGTGGCATTTCTTACATTCTACTAATTCATCAGCAAAACCAGCCGTCAGATGCCCTGAAGCCTGCCACACTTTAGGCGACATCAAAATCGCAGAATCCAACAAAACAATATCCTCTTGGCGATTAAGCATTGTTTGGAGCCATTGGTCTTTGATATTTTTTTTCAACAAAGCGCCCAAGGGCCCAAAATCGTAGCTGGAACTAAAACCTCCGTAGATTTCGGAAGAAGGAAAAACAAAGCCTCTGCGCTTAGCTAAAGAAATAATTTTTTGCATTAAGTCGCTCATTGAATTATGCCTTGGTCGCCAAAAATTTGAGTAGTCACCGCCGAACTGCTGGCATTAAGCATCTTTTCTGTCCAGGCGTCTGCGGCTACAAGTTGCGAAGGCCCAAGCAATTGCGCATACTCGCCCCTCTGGCTATTTGAAGGATCCAATTCTATTTGAAAAGAAAGCTGATGCGGCTGTTCTATGCCTTGCCCGGGATCCATCTTATCTATTAACCAAACAATTTCTCTAGTGTCTGGATCAAAAGAAAGTTTTTGGGGCAAAACCTTGCCAGTCAGCTTAACCTGTTTGGGCAAAACCGAACTTAATTTAACATCCTGAAGTGGATTATAATAATTCTTTACTCTCCAAATAACTGTAAACTTTCCTTTTTCGCCAACTTCTAGCGGTAAGTCAGCTTCACTGCCGAAAATCTCATCGTCAGTATAAACGTTCTGTTCAAAAGCCAATAAACTATTAACCTTAACACTAAATTTCCTTCTCGTAGAACCAATAATAATTTCATCGTCTAATTTGGGCTTGGTAATCTCTTCTTCTGATTTTTTGACTCTTACCCAAAACTCTGCCTGCCCCTCTTCTCCAATATCTAAGAATTGAAGCTTAGAAATATCTTTGGCATCCCAAATAATGGAATTATCTCCTACTTGGTATTGCCCATCAAGAGAGCGAATGCTGTCAAAATCAAACAACACCCCATTTAAACGGACAGCTAAAAATAGGTTCTGCAAAGGAGAATTGCCGATATTCCTAAAGGTTATACTATAATGAAGCAAATCGCCGGGGTTGGCAGTATAATCAACAGAATTATTAATGGTCTGAGACACATAAAGAGAGGGCTCGGCTAAGCTCACCTGCTTGGTAATGGTTTTTAAAACTATGAACTCCCCCCCTTGCCAAACCCCAAAATCTGCCTTAAAGGTTTTGGTCTGCCCAGTCTCACCTGATAAATTACCCCTGATATCAATCCTGCCCCCTTCGGCGTTATTTAACAAAGGGATTCTCCACTCAGTTTCAGAAAGGCCCTCGGGATCTGATTCTTTAAAACCGAAGCCAGGCGGATAAGTCACCTTAATTTCAATATCGCTTAAAGGATAATCAATGCTGGAGAAATAGTTCAAAGAATAATTAAGCTCTTGGCCGGGGCCAATATTTGAAGGAATATCAAACTCAAAAGTCAAAGGAACTTCCTTAATGCTAATTAGTTGGCTCGTCTTAGAAACATAACTGGCCTGAATATTTTTGGGCCTGTAAGAAATCATTGCTTTAGCTTCTTTAATATCTCCTTTCTTTCCAAAAATTCTTGCCTTAAAACTAAAAGATTGTTCCTGCCCAGGATAGATAAAGCCCCCAAAATCCTCTTTGGTCTTAATAACTCTTAAACTTTGGCCTTCTGGGACTATAGAGCCCTGAGGGTATTCAAAAGTAAGTTGTGGGTCCTCTAGCCTAATATCACTATTGTTCTTCACTATAACAGTATATTCTACCTCTTGCCCGACCACGGCTTCCTCTGGGCCAATGATCTCCAGCCTTAAAACTTCCTTAGAATAAGTATTGCTGTCATAAACCCAATAGCCCACAGCGGCCACTATAATGACTAAAATCAATAGAGATAATAATAATTTAATGCTCATTTTGAGTGCCTCTTAATTTTTCAATATATTTAATTTTTTTTCTAATTTTTACTTTTTCGCCAGGCGCGGTCCTTTGATGAAGCCTTTTTTTGAACTCTTTTATTTTTCTAGTCAACTCGTAGGGCATAACATAACTACCGATTTCTTCTTTAGAAAAATCCTCTTCTAGAATTTTTTCTCTCTCTTTGCGAGAATAGCTGCCCATACCTGGCACTTTACCAATGTCTTTTTTAACTTTTCTCTCGAAGCGGCTTCTGGTCATAAAAGGCCTAGAGCCAAAAATACCGGGCTCAGGCGGACGTTTTATAATCTCGCCCTCAGGCGCTTTTTCTTGGGGCGCGCCAGGATAATGGCTCTTTCTTTTAGATAAACTTTTAAACCTTCTTTGTGGAAAAAACTTAAACATACATTCATTTTAGTATATGTTTTAAGCCCAGCCAAACTTTTTTGCCCTCTATTTGAAATTCTTTTTCCGCATCAAACACCAATTTCTCTCTCGCGCCTAATTTCAAGTCTTTGGCTTTGGCTAGCCGAATGATCTCTTTTTTATTTGTGTTTATAAAATTATCAAGAGAAGAACTGCTGGCATAAATCTCCATCTCATCTTTGGGCTTATAGCCAGCATCTTTTCTCATCTGTTGAATCTGCCTTATAATCTCTCTTAAAACACCTTCTCTTCTTAACTCCTCGCTAATTGTAAAATCAAGCCCCACAACCATATTTAAACCTTTAGATATATCTAAGGACTGGCCAATTTTGTCAACCAATAATACTTTTTTTACATTAAGCTCTTCTCGCGCTACTTCAAGCAGTTCTTTAGGGAACCCAGAATCAAGACCTAAAATCTCCAGCTTAGAAAGCGGCTGTCTCACTTTAACCCCCTTATCACTTCTTAGCTTATGGGCTAAGCTACATATCTGAACAACTTTTTCCATTTCTTCTTCAAGTCTCTTGTCTATCAGCTTTTTATCGCCTTTTGGCCAATCGTTTAAATGAACACTGCCTTTGCCAATTAAATTCTGATAAATCTCTTCGGCAATAAAGGGAACGAAAGGAGCAGTAATTTTTGAAGTTTCCACTAGCACAAAGCGAAGCGTAGAAAAAGCTTCTTGAAATTCTTTGTTGCTTTTAGGATCTTGAAACCTAGTTCTAGAACGCCTGATGTACCACAAAGATAAATCATTCACTACAAAATCTTCAATCGCCCTAGCACTAGCGCAAACATTATATTCCTTGAGATTACTATCTATTTTATCAATTAAACGATTTAGTTTAGAAAGAATCCATTTGTCTAAAAGATTGTTGCTTGTAATCTTATCAACACTACCTTTGATTTTATCTTTATATAAATCTAAAAATTTATAGCAATTCCAAAGAGTCATTAAAAACTTTTTCAAGCTCCTGTTTAGGTCCTTTTCTGAAAAACGCTTAGAAACTCCGGGCTGGTTAACGGTATAAAAATACCACCGCAGAGCATCGGCGCCATAAGCTTCCATCATTTTCCAAGGATCAACAATATTCCCTTTTGATTTTGACATCTTCTGTCCTTTCTCGTCCAAGACCAAACCTAAACAAACAACATTCTTATAGCTAGGACCAAAACCTAAAAGCGTAGAAATTGCCAAAAGAGTATAGAACCAACCCCTGGTCTGGTCTATGGCCTCTGCAATGTAATCAGCCGGGAAAAGAAGAGGCGGCTCTTTTCTATTGCCATTGTCAAGAGGCCAATGCGCTTGAGCAAAAGGCATAGAACCAGAGTCAAACCAACAATCAATTACTTCTTTAACCCGCTCCATCTTGCCTCCGCACTTGGGACACTCAAAAGTTATTTCATCAATAAAGGGACGATGAAAATCTAATTCCCCTTTTTGGTTAAAAGGAAAATTTTTGTACTCAACTTTTCTCAACTCCGCGTTTGAAAAACTCATTTCTTTTCTTCTTGCAAGCCATTCTTCTTTGGTAAGCCCAGAAAGGCAAGAAACGAGCATACTTAAGGGGGCACTATGGCTAATGATTAAAATTCTTTTGTTACTGTATTGACTATTTAAATCATCAATAAAACTTTTCATTCGCAAGAGCAATTGATAATAATTTTCGCCCCCCGGATAACCTATTTCGTACTTGCTTTTATTAATATTTTCTCCTTGAAAATCAAAATAACTATTAATCTCCTTGGCAGACTTGCCATTTAGCTCTCCGGTATCAACCTCTCTCAATCTTTTATCATAAATAACTTTTAAACCAAGTTTTTTAGCAATAATTTCTGCTGTTTGGCTTGCTCTTAAAAGATCTGAAGAAAATATCAAATCAACTTTTCCAAGATTAAGATTTTCAATCTCTTTTACTCCTTTTGGAGTAAGGGGTGTTTTTCTTGCCTCAGGATAAGAAGAATAATATTCCTTAATATTATTTTCAGCCTCACCGTGCCTTAAAAATAAATACTTATTACTGCTAAACTTCTGTTTTAGCCAGTCCTCTCGCGAACCCAAAGCTGTTTGATGGCCGCATTTTTTGCACTGCCAAATAGGCAAAGGCGTTCCCCAATATCTTTCTCTGGACAAAGCCCAATCCTTTAAATCTTTGAGCCATTCTCCAAACCTGCCTTCTTTAATGTGTTCGGGCAGCCAATTTATCTTCTCGTTATTTTCCAAGAGCTCTTCTTGAAAAGCAGTAGTTTTGATAAACCAGCTTTCTTTAGGATAATACAAAAGAGGAGTGCCGCATCTCCAACAAAAAGGATAATCATGTTCATATCGTTCTTGCAAAAAAAGCTTATTTTTGCTTCTCAAGTGCTCAACTATCAAAGGGTCGGCTTTTTTTACAAAAAGGCCCTTCCATTTCTTAACGTCCGCTTTAAATCTTCCTGCCCCATCTACGGTAATAAAAATAGGAAAATCAGCCTTCTGTTTCTGAATCAACTCCATATCATCCTGACCAAAAGCCGGAGCAATGTGCACTAATCCGCTTCCCTCTTTGGTGTTAACAAAAGAAGCTGGCAAAATTTGATAAATATTTTCATCCTTATGATCTACAACGCTCTTTTCAAAAAGAGGTTCATATTTTAAGCCAACAAGCTCTTTACCTTTCAATTTTTGGATTATTTCAAAACCATCTCCCAAAACATCTCTTTTAGCGGCCGCTACAACAAAATATTCAGCTTCTTTTTTGGCTAAAAGATAATTAATTTTTGGATTAACTGCTATCGCCACATTAGCTGGCAGAGTCCAAGGGGTAGTCGTCCAAACTAAAAGATAAACCTTTCCATTAATTGATTTAAAGTTACTCTTGCTAAGCTGGAACTTTACATAAACTGCCGGCTCTTTGACTCTTTTATACCCCTGAGCCAATTCGTGGCTGGAAAGACAAGTGCCGCATCTGGGACAATAGGGGCTTACTCTATAACCTTTGTAAAGCAATTTTTTATCCCACAGCTGCTTTATAATATAAAAGACAGTTTCCATATATAAGGGGTCGCTGGTGATGTAGGGATTGTCCAAATCAAGCCAATAGCCCAAGCGTTTGGTCACGTTCTCCCACTCCTGCTCATATTTCCAAACAGATTGCTTACATTTTTCATTAAATTTATCAATTCCGTAGCTCTCAATTTCTTTTTTGTTGTTCAATCCGACCTCTTTCTCAACTTCCAGTTCCACTGGAAGCCCATGAACATCCCAGCCGGCTTTTCTCAAAACTCTTCTGCCTTTCATCGTCTGATATCGGCAGATAATATCTTTATAAGCCCTCGCCAAAGCATGATGAATACCCGGCCTGCCATTGGCAGTAGGAGGACCTTCATAAAAAACAAAATCCTTTCCTTTTTTTTCTAAGGATTTTTTAAAAATCTTTTCCCTTTTCCAAAATTCTAATATTCTTTTTTCTATTTCAGGAAAAATTATTTTCATTTTTACATTTCCTCGGGCACCTCAATGCCCAAAAGATTTAAACTATTTTCTAATATTTGCAGCACTCCTTTAGTCAAAGCAATCCTAAATTCTTTATTGTCTCCCTGTAAAATGCTATGTTTTTCATAAAATAAATTGTACTTTTGAGACAGGCTATAAACAAAATTACAAATTAAATTAGGGGAAAAGTTCTCACCTGCTTCTTGGACAATTTCTGGAAACTTCCTTAAAGTTCTTAAAATCAATTGCTCTTCTGGGTTTAGGGAGCCGACTTTAAATCTTTTAAGTTTAGCCTTTTTTAAAACACTTTTGCAACGCACAGCGGTATATTGAATATAGGGTCCGGAATTGCCTTCCAAGGTCACCATCTTGTCTAAATCAAAAATAATGTCTCTGGAATGATGTCTAGATAGGTCATTATATTTTACCGCCCCAATGCCCACCTTTTTGGCACTCTTCGAAGAAACCCTTTTGGCCTTTTTAATAGCCTCTTTTAAAACATCTTCTAATCTGATGGTATCTCCTCTTCTGGTAGAAAATTTTCTGTCTGGCCAGCGAATTAAACCATGAGCCACATGGACAAACTCAGAATCTCCTTTATAGCCCAAAATTTCAGCTGCTTTAAACGCCTTTTGAAAATGAAGTTTTTGGTCAACTCCCACCTCCCAAACTATTAAATCTGGATGCCAGGTCTCCTGCCTATACTTAATGGTTGCCATTTCTCTTGTCTCATAGGTGGTAGCCCCATCTGACTTCAAAAGCATTAAAGGGGTTTTAAATCCAGGTAAAGGAATGACTAAAGCGCCTTGGCTTTCCTTGGCAATTCCTAACTCTTTGGCTTTTTCAATCACGGCCTCTGTTTTATCTTCATAAAAACTTTCTCCAAGAGCTTGGTCTATCTGAACGCCTAAAAGCTTATAAATTCTATCAAACTCTTTTTTGCTAATGTCAACACAAATTTTCCAAATTCTTCTTGCTTCTTTGTCTCCCTTTTCTAACTTTTTAAACCAATCTCTAGCTTCCTTTAACAAAGACTCGTCTTTTTCTGATTCAGCATGAAAGCGCACATACAGCGATTCAAGTTCGTTAATGTCTAATTTCTTTTCTGCTCCCCACCTTTTAATGGCTGTAATCAATTTACCAAACTGAGTGCCCCAATCGCCTAAATGATTATCGCCGATACATTTCCAACCCAAAAACTTATAAATATTATAAATAGCTTGGCCAATTATTGTTGAGCGCAAATGTCCTATGCCAAACGGCTTGGCAATATTAGGGGCAGAGTAATCAATAACCATCGTCTTTTTTACATTTTGCCGGCCATAATCTTTTCCTTTTCTCAATATCTTTTTTAAAGACTTAAACAGTTCTTTGTCGGGGACTTTAAAATTAATAAAGCCCGGCGGAAATACTTCAACTGAATCTCCCAGCTTATCATCAAGCTCCTCTCTGATAATCGATGCCGAAACTTGAGGAACGGTGCCGCTAAGGCCACTTATAGAAAAAGCAATATCAGTAGTATAATCCCCGTGCTCTTCTCTCTTGGGAAATTCAATTATTGGCTCAGGAATATCAAAAGAGGGAAGCTTGCCTACCCTTTGTGCGGATAAAACCGCTTTCTTGACTAACTGATTTAGTTCCTTCTTATCCATATTCTGTTAGTTTAACCTTTAATTTGGCTTTTGTAAATTAAAAAAACGCCTTGTTAAAA
>CAZWQR010000001.1:33376-42683 GCA_964636195.1 uncultured Candidatus Saccharibacteria bacterium | reverse complement strand
CGTTGTTATTTTAAATTTGTTATTATCTACTAGCTATTTGCGTACAATAGAATCATCAAACAAAATTTTTGCTTCTTGTTTAAGTTTCTCAAGTTTTTTAATGTCAAGCTTCTCCTTTTGGACAAACTTTTTAATATCAAGCTCTAAGATGTCTTTAGCCAGCATCAAAAACTTTGAAGAAAAAACATCCACCAAGAATCCTTTAAATGAAGGCAGAATTGTTATGGGATAAAGAAATTCCTTTTCAATCATATTTTCTAATCCTTTGTTTTTCGGAAAATTCCAGCCTAAAAGCTCTATTCCAACGCCTTGGGCATATCTTTTCGCCTGTCTTGTAAATTTGGCATTAGTAATAAGTATTGGTTTTATTTTACAATTTGTAAACCTATTTAAATACTTGCCCTCTAGCAGGTCTTGAAACTTAGCCCAAAAAGCCAAAGTAATCGGTAGGTCTATGCGTTCTCCCCGATGATGCCTAAATTTACATTCGGCTATATAGAGTAATTTGTCTTTTTTTGCAACAAAATCTATTTCATGAGTAGCATATTTGCCTTTAACAATTTGATTAAGCTTCACTTCAAAGCCGTGGACAGAAAAAATTTCTCCAACATATTTTTCAAAAGGAAATCCAGAAGGGCCTAATTTTCTCATCGCCTCTTTCAAGCTAAATCTCAAACCTGCCCCTTTGTTTTCTTTTTTCAAAAATTGTTTTACCCTCTTATAAATTTCACTAGTTGTAATCCCTGGATAAACAAGCTTTTCTATCTTTTTGGCAATTTGCTTAGCCAATAAAGGAGAAGCCCCCGCCCTTTTAGCGCTCCTAAAAACCTTTTGCAAAGAAAAGGGCTCTTTTTCTCCTTTAAGATTCACTACATACATATTGTTTAATTTTAACTTAAATAGAGTTTTTAGCAAAAACAAAAGCGCTCAAAAGCGCTTTTTGCTCGCTGAATAGTTAAATTATCATCATATATTCCTAATATAGGAATAATACAAAAATTAAATCAGTCCAGAAAATTTCTGAGCAAGATTCATCTGTACCTTCTTTACTGCCTCGTTAAAACACTGCTTCAAAAGATCGGTCTGCTCTCGGGCGGGTAACGCAGAGCTCAGTTCTAGCTCTTCAACCTCAAAATTACCATTTAAAGTTATCTTGATTCCCTCTCTCTCTACAGTAACTGTTTCTTTCTTAATGGCTTCCTGCATTTCTTTTAATTGTTTTAGCTGCTTAAGTTTGTCAAACATTATTTTTTCTTTAATTTTGCTTTTAACTCTTTTATTTGTTTTTTGAGTTCCAGCATCTTCATTTCTCTGCCAACCACCAATTTATGAAAACGCTCTAGTTCATCAATCCTCTGCTGAAGCTCTTTAGTCCTTTCCTTGACCTGCTTGTCAAGTCCTTCAGCTTGCTCCTCAAGTTCTCTAGTCCTTGCTTTTACTCTAATTTCTAAAACATCTTTGGCTTCTTCTAATTCTTTATGAGACCTTTGAAGCCGCCTCACCATAATATTAAAGGCCTCAGCCAACTCCTCAATTTCATCTCCCGTCTTTATTTGCAACTGGTAATCTAAATTTCCTCTACTAATCTCCTCCGTGCCTTTTATGAATAATTTAAAGGGTCTCACCAGTCGCTCGGCCAAGAAAATTGACACAAAAAAACCTAATAAAACAACTAACCCAGTTATAGTCAGTCCTTGGAGAAGGACTGCTCTACTCTCCGCTTTAATCTTCTCCAAAGACATACTGATCTTGGCAAAGCCAACTAACTTGCCAGCCTCAGCAATTGGAAAAGGCGCAAAAGTTTTCTTTATTAAAATAGGAGAATAAAAATCATATATCTTCTCGCCGTCTTTGCTCTGGCTAAGCCTCTTTAATGGTCCTCCTCCTCTTGAAAGCTCTTCCAACACATCTAAGGGCATCCGCTCTTCAATTTCTCTTTTACTTTCTGAAAGAATAATATGGCCCGTTTTATTATAAACGCTCACTAAAAGTACTTCTTTTTCCTCCAACAGGCCTTCTAAGCTGGGTTGAAGTAAAGCCGGGTCTTCTGCTGCTACTGCCAGTTGGGAAGAATAAGATAAATCTTTTACTAAATGAAAACCAAATTCTGATAATTGCTCTTCTATAGAATAGTTAGATCTAAACAAATAAAAAAATAAAAAGGTGGCGGAAATCAGCAGAATCAAAGAAATTAAATAAACAACAAATTTTAGTTTTAAGCTTTTCTGAATCATTAAATTTTTTAAATCCTAAAGTAAAGGCACAGCAAAAACTTGCCTGGATTTATTCTACCTCAATAAAATCTTTAGTCCTTACTAAAGACGATTACTGAAGCGGTCACCTCGCCATATCTATTGCCTATGCCCAAGAAATGACCGTAAGGCCCCAGATTAGACACCCCTAAAAAGGGTGCTCCTCCGGCAGCCGGACCGATTAAGGAGACCATCCGGTTCCAGCCAGAAAGGCCTTCCGGGATACCTAATAAAGATCCTCCGCATTGGTCCATTACCACGCCAGCAATCTCTTTTTCCGAAATCTCTCCCCGGCTTCGAGCTAACCTCACAGCCAATGCTGGCCGCTGAATAAATAGTTCAGGGTTGCTCTCTAATAAATATAATTCAGTTCCCTCTTCTGCCACCGCACCAACAGTTATGCTGCCATCTGGATTAAAGTGAAAGGGCACTATCATCTGCCAGTTGGAAAATCCGTCGGTTTCCACAACCTTCTTACCAAAGGTATGAGAAACCGCCTCTCCTAAAAACATATCAGAAGTGCCTAAATATCTATCAAACAAGCCATTAAGCCATTGGTTGTAAACTTCCGCTGCTGGCCTGTTGTCAATTTCAATGATATTACATCCCCCGTTTTGGCTAAACTTAGTGACCGTTCCTTTGTCGCCAGTGGGATTAAATCCGGAGAGAAAGGCATGGCCGATTTTTAGATCAGTATAAATTGGGACAACCACCACGCCTCTTGGATAAACTTTACTATTGGCAAACAGGGCCTCACCTCCGCTCACCAGGTCTGAATAACCAGCCGCCGCCCCACCACCGGCTAAGGGCACATCTTTACCCAAAACGCTTTCTACTCCTTTAATAACCAGCTCTTCCCCTATACCAAAAGGAGAAGTGCTCATAAGAACTATTTTAGGTTTTTCGTCAAGGCCCTTGCCAGCATTTTCTATGGCCCTTTCAATGGCCACTCTGCCCGCCTCTTCTGAGGAACTCACCTCATCTAAGCTGCAAGCCCCTACGCCAAAGGTCATTGCTTTAGTCGCGAAACCGGTCAAGCTTAATACCTGGCCCTCATCAACGTCTTGGCCAATGTGAAAACCGTCTCTGGTCATTATGCCCATCAAAGAGGTATAGCCATAAATCTTGGTCTCGGGCATAAGTTGATTCACTGCTGCCAAAACCTCTTCTTGGTCATAGCCAACAGTAGAGGTAAGAATAGCAAACACCGGGTCCTGGCCTCCTAACTGTTCCAGCATTTTATCGTAGGCTTCCTGAACCGCCGGCCCTATGTCTGGCTGACTGCTGTAGCCTACGCCCATTACCAATCTCGTTTCTATCTGTTTTTCTCCTGTCCCCACATAAGAAACAAATTTCTGACCCTTTGGCATTTGAAAATAGGCTACTATGCCGGCCAAAATAATTAAAGCCAGTATGACCAATGTGATAATGCTTTTTTTATTCATAGTCTGTCTTCTGTTTAATTCTTAAATCTAAATTTTTAGAATTTAACCTTCATTAAAGCAAGTGATAAATCCTGCCTTAAGCTAGAATCGCTTCGACCTTTAAATTATTTTAACATATTTTAAGCTTCTGTTGATATCAAAATTTACTCTTATCAATATCTTGTAACCAAGAATACCCCAAAAAAAACTTATTCCTACCCCCCCCCTTGTCTTAGCAGGCCCGAATTTTTCCTTAAGGAGCTTTGGCAAAAAAAAGTAAAGTAAAAATCAGAATTAGGGTTATCAACAAAGAAACATTAGTGGCGGTGGTATATTTTAAACCCAAAGATTAAAAAACATAGAAAAATATAAACCCAAGCAACCCCAATAATATAATGGTCCTAAAATCTCTTCTTTTGGCATATTGTCCTCTCCTCCGGCTTAGATAAATTATTGACAGAAAGAATAAAGAAGAAATAACAAGCCTGGTTAGAGCTAGCAAAATTGGGGAAAGTTCTTCCAAAGCATACTTTGCAACCACAAAGGTTCCTCCCCAGGTTATATTCGCCATCAATAGCTCTATTGGTTTATCTTGCTTGTTATATTTCTCACTTGTTTTTTGCCTCATCCCAGCCCTTACAGTGGCTCTTTCATCTTTATCTCTTATCTTAGCGCAAAACCCCCACCAAAAAACAATCCTCTGGAAATCTATATCTGTCCAAGGAATGTCCTTGAACAAAGTCTAATTTATTTTGTAAGTGATGCTCACCGTAACTTCAATCTTATTTTCGCCTATTTCGATATTAGGAGCAGTGCTTTTATCAAGCGCGCTATAATACGGCCTAAATTCATCAGGAAAAACTACATTCTCGTGAAAGGACTGCAAACCGGCCAACTTAACGCCCAGCTGTTGAGATAAAAGCTCGGCTTTATTCTTGGCTTTAGCAATCGCTATTGCTCTGGCTTCTTGTTGGTAGGCCTCATCGTCTTCAATTGTTAAAGTCAAATCACCCACCTGGTTAGCGCCCGCCCTGGTAGCTTCTTCAATCAAAGCGCCTGCCTTGTTAATTTCCCTTATCTTTAGCTCTAAGGTCTGTTCTACCTGGTAGCTAACAAGAATTCCCTGACCGTCTTCTTTTTCTTCATAATAGGGATAAACCTCAAATGAAGTGGTTTTAATGTCTTTTGAATCAACTCCTTCTCCCTTTAACACTTTAATGATGGAATTCGTTCTTTGGACATTATCCTGCATGGCTTCATTTGCGGTCTTGGCCTCATTTTTAACAGAAAGAGTAACCACTGCCAGGTCAGGCTTGGCATAGACATCCCCTATTCCCTGAACTGTAATAGTGGCCTCTGCCCCTGTTTCGCTTTTTGGCTTAATCCCGATATATTTAGTTTTCTTGTAGGCATTAGTAGTCAAGACAGAAAGATAGCTTATAAGGCAAATTACCAAAATGGCTAATAAAAACTTAAACCAAAAATTATCATCTAAAAGATGCTGCTTTTTTTTCTTTTTTGCTGGCATATTTTTAGCTTAATTCTTCTATTTCTTTTTTGCCCTCTTCAAACTCCTCAACCTGCTCCTTGTCCATTTCAAATAAAAGAGTTTGAAATTCTCCTACATGAGCTTTTTCCTCTCGAGCTATATCCAATAAAACCTTTCTCAGTCTCTCGTTGTCGGTTTTTGAAGCTAACTGCTCGTATAGATTTATGGCGTCAAGCTCGGCAATAACTCCAAGACGAAGAATCTCCTGATTAAGCTTTTCTGGAGGCAAGTTATTTAAATTTACAGGATTAATTGACAGCATAATATTTTTAATTAAATTTATAACAAAACCTTTTATTCTATTATATTATACCTCCCCTTAATATCCAAGTTAACAAATTTTATGCTACAATAAAAAAATGAAAGTGTTAGCAGAAAATAAAAAAGCTTTTTTTGAATATGAGATTCTAGAAAAAATGGAAGCAGGAATAGTTCTAACAGGCCAAGAAGTGAAATCAATCAGATTGGGAAGAGCCAATCTAACCGGATCATTTGTTGTTTTAACAGCTGAAGAGCCTCAGCTTTTGAACGCCAAAATACCGGCTTATCAAATCAAAAATGCTCCTGCTGATTATGACGAAACTAGAACCAGAAAATTGCTCCTCAAAAAACACGAAATCAAGCGTTTGATAGGTAAGAGCCGAGAAAAAGGCTTGACAATGGTGCCTTTGAGAATGTATACTAAGCAGAGAAAAATAAAGGTAGAGATAGCAATAGTCAAGAAAAAAAGCAAAAAAGACAAACGAAAGACAATTAAAAAAAGACAGTCCAAAAGAGAAATTGAACGAGCATTGAAAACGCGGGGGTGAAAGTTTCGACAGTAGATTTTTAAAAAATCAAGCAAGCAGAGTATTCTTAAATCTCTCAAAACTTTAAGAAACAAAATAAGTGCCAACTTATTTTCCAGGCCTGCTTATGCTTATGCCTAACAGGTCACGGTGCTTTCGGCACCCGTCAGTTTTAGTGAATTCCGATAGCTATAACTCGGCGTAATAATTTCGGAAGCGGCAGTATTTCTCTGTTCAAGAATTACTGCTCTAACAACCAGAACTAAGCTAGGGGTATTTGGGTCCAGCTTAAATCCTCTAGTGAAAAACTAAGCTGGAATAAGCTTGTAGAATGATTGTTTAGAAACTACTGGACGGGAGTTCGTCCTCCCCACCTCCACAAAAGTAAAAAAAATAGATTTGGCAGATAGAATTTATTCCAATAAACAAATAAGAGCCAAAGAGGTAAGGTTAATAGACAAGAACGGAGAACAAATGGGGATTGTCCCCATAGAAAAAGCGCTCCAAAAATCACAAGAGCGCGGTTTAGATTTAGTTCAGGTAACCAATAAAGTAACTCCCCCGGTTTGCAAAATCATAGATAAAGGCAAATACCTCTATCAATTAAAGAAGAAAGTAAAAAAGCAGTCCCAAAAAAAAGGCGGAGAAACAAAAGAAGTGCGCCTGAAATTTAATACTTCCGAACACGACTTAGACATTAAAGCCAAACAAGCGCATAAATTTCTACAAAAAGGCAATAAGATAAAAATTGGGCTAGTTCTAAGGGGCAGAGAGAATGCCTTAAAAGACCATGCATATCAGCAAATTGACAAATTCTTGGAATTAGTTAATAATTATATTCCTATAGAAATTGAAAAAGACAAACAAAGAAGGGGCAATAGAATCAATTTAATAATAAAAAAGCAGTAATTATGCCAAAAGCTAAAACCAAAAAAGCAATATCAAAAAGATTTAGATTCACCAAAAACGGTAAAATCTTAAGAAGAGCAATCGGCCAAAACCATTTTCGTTCTAAAAAATCAGGCAACAAGATAAGAAAACTAAAAAAATGGGTTGAGGTTTCAGCTGCCGAAGCAAAAACTATTAAAAAACTAATCAAAAGATAATGCCTAGAGTAAAAAGGGGAACAATTGCTAATAAAAGAAGAAAAAAAATCCTTAAATATGCTAAGGGATACAAATGGGGACGGAAAAATAAATACAGGCAAGCAAAAGAGGCCCTAATGCATGCTTGGTCTTATAGCTACCGCGACAGAAGAACCAAAAAAAGGGACAAAAGAATGCTTTGGCAAAGCCAAATCAATGCTGCTTGCAAAAAAAACAATATCTCTTACAGTAAGTTTATAAATTTGCTCAAAAAGAATAAAATAGAGTTAGATAGAAAAATCTTGGCCCAAATAGCAGAAGAAAAAGCAGACATTTTTGAAAAACTTGTAAAAGAAATAAATAATTAGTCTTTAGAAATTACTCTTTTAAGAACAAAAAAGCCCTGTAAAAGGGCTTTTTTGTGTTGAGAACTTTACTCTCCCCTCAGCGCCTCTTCCAATTGCTCTATCAATTGCTGAATAGAAGCAACCATTGAGGAAAAATCTGTTGTCTGGCCTGAGCTGCTAACACAAGCTCCATTTTTACAGCCATTAGGACATTGGTAAACTCTAAAATCAGGAACGCCTTCTTCGTTGCAAATTGCTTCGTAAAGATAGGGTCCCTCGCTTACACAAGCGCCGCCTCCAGCTCCAATATGATTTACGGAATCCCCAGTATTGGTGGAATAATATAGTTTGCAGCAGTCAACACGACCCTCAATGCTAGAATCACTGTGGTTGGCCGCACCATACTGATAATAATTAGCCCCCTCATCAGTGTCGCTGCATTCAGAAGTATCATTACCGCCGCCTTCGCTAGTTACTGTCACTGTTACATAATAAGGATTTGTCGCGGAATATTCCATGGAACCGTCTGCTCTTTTACCGTAGACATAACCTCTATAAACATAAGTACCCGGCGTACTTTCGGAAATTCTCCAAGTATAACTGCCTCTAGTGCCGGAAAAATACTTTAAATGCCACCTGCCCTGGTAATAGGCCCACAATCTAGCCAGACCATTATCGTCTTGGCCAGCGACCTTAAGCTCAATTATCTCTCCAGGGGCGACCGATGTTTTGTTCACAGATAAAGTGCCGGAAACCGGATCTTCAGCATCAGCAGTATCGGCAGTAACAGTTACAACAACAGTTTCAGGATTTGTATAGCGATCTTCAGTAGAACCTGACAAGGTTTTTCCCCTCAAAGACCCGCGATAAATATAAGTTCCGGGTTGGGTTTCGTAAAAGATAAATTCGTCTGAACAAGTAGTGGAATTTGGGCAAGTGGCTAGATTCCATTTTCCACGATAATAAGCATAAACATAAAGCATACCTTGCTCATCCTGTCCGCTAACAGTCAAATGAATCTCTTCGCCTACTTTAACTTGAGTCTTGTTAACAGAAAGAGTGCCAGAGACAATGTCTTCTTTTTTGGCTATCGGGTTAAAAGTAGCTGATACTGTTTTGTTGCTATTCATCTTTGTAATACAAACGTTCCCGTCCAATGAATCACAGCCAGACCAGCTGGTCTCGAAACCAGACAAAGGATGGGCAGTTAAGCTCACAGACCGACCTTCTGAAAAACTATCACTGCAAGCAAGATACGGATTGCTAGAGGGGCAATGGGCAGAATTAAAGGCACAACAAAGGGTATTATTATTTTCATCCATAAAAGTTACTGCTCCGCGAGCATCGCTGGTAGGCAGTAACTTTACATCCAGCTTGTATTGAGAAACAGCATTCCCTACTGTAAAATCCATTCTTTCCTCATTATTGCTCTCATTAGCTTCTGCCAACCTATTATCTTCATCTACAAGAAAAGTGAATACATGGCTACCTGCTGTTAAAGTTCTGGCAATAGGACAGTCTATTGTAGTTGACTCATTGGGTGCTAATTGTTTTACCATGGCATCGCATATTCTCCAGCCCGGGCTGGGCAAAGAATTGTCAGAAGAAACTCTGGTAATAATGCCTCCACTGACATAAGGAACTTTTACAGAACCAATATTTTTTATAGTTACAGAAAAACTTATCTCATCATCGGTAGTAGGTGAGCTTGGTTTAACTTGAGCTGAGGTGATAATAAGGTCTGGTTTATTGCGTAATGCTTCTTCACATTCGCCTTCCGTAGTAAATGTCTGAAGTCCGTAATACATATATTCTCCACAAAACTGCTTATAGCCACAAGTTGAATGCTGAGTATCAAACCA
>CAZWQR010000001.1:0-33276 GCA_964636195.1 uncultured Candidatus Saccharibacteria bacterium | reverse complement strand
CCTTCAGCATAATCTGAATGCCAACTGCCCTGGTAATAGGCCCAGAGCCTTGTTAATCCATCGTTGTCTTGGCCAGTTACTGTAAGCTCTATCTGCTCGCCAACAGAAACCTTTGTCTTATTTACAGACAAGGTGCCGGAAACAGGGTCATTTTCCTGCTCTGGAAGCACACAGTTGTTTCTATCAAACCTGGCGATGGCTAAAAAGTAATTCTCCGCTAAATCAAGATTGAGATAGTTTTTCAAAGCCTGGATAGATTCATCGTTGGTAATCTGGTAGTTGCCGTCCTGGTCATATTCAGCAATTTTATCTCCGTACTGTTCAATCAAACTATCACAGCTATAATTCTGCGCCCCTGCAAAACCAGCGGCAAATAGAAAAAAAGCAATGGTAAAAATGAAAGATTTTTCAGTCATAAAAAAGATTTAATTATTATTTTATAATATAAAAAAATTTGCCTAATCGCAAAAATAATTGTTTAAAAGTGTGGATAACTAAAAAACACCTTCTTTTTTAAGAAGGGCCTTCTTTTCTTTGGCTCTTTGATAGCTGCCCTTAAAACCGCCAATACTACCATCTGACCTTATCACCCGATGGCAAGGAAGTCCCTTGATCTTATGACTGGCTAAAATATTGCCTACTGCTCTCCAAGCTTTTGGACGACCTGCTCTTCTAGCCACCTCTTTATAGCTCAAGGTACTGCCTTTGGGAATTTGAAAAACAATTTTATAAACTTTTTTCTGGAATTCGGTAACCATTAAGTTAGTTCTTTAAAAAGCTTTAAATAATCTCTTAAAAACCGAGGCATTATGTGTCTCTTTGGTCAAATTAAAAAACTATCTTCTTAAAGAAATTATCTGCCGGCTGGCTTTTAATCTCCCTAAAAAATGGCCCGATAACTCTTTGATGCTTATTAAAATTCCTTTTCTTGATTTCAATCAAAGGCAACATGCGCTATTTTGTTAAATATTTGTTAGCCCTTTTTAAGACCTTTTTGGGACCATAAAAACTTAATTGTTTTAGGGCCTCCTTAAAAGAAAGCCATTTATAGCCAATATGTTCGTGAGAAAGCTGAATCTTTTGCTCTTGAACTTTCACTAAATAAAAGATTACCTTTTTGAAAATTGTTCTGTCTTGAAGATGAAAAAAATACCTAATCTCTTTTCTAAAATTAGGCATAATGGCCAAATCTTTTAATCCAGTCTCTTCTTCAATTTCTCTTCTTAAGGTCTCTGTCTCGTTTTCTCCCTGTTCCATGTGGCCCTTAGCAAAACCCCAATAATCCCTCTTGGTACCAGGGTAATGAAGAAGGAGGAATTTTGCTTCTTCCTCCCCTTGCTTGCTATAAATTATCGCGCCAACGGATGTTTCCATAATGTTTTAATATCTTAGCAAAAGCTAGAAAAAGGTCTAATCTCTTTTTCCGGGAGGAATATATTTAAGACCCAATTTTTTATAAATTTCCCTCTCTGTTTTGCCAGCCAAAAACTTCTTTCCTTTAAAAAGCCCATATTCATTTAATTTATAACCTTTAGTAATAGCAATTTTTCTCAATTTAATATTATAATCCTTAGGCCCGGTAAAATACAAAAGAGCAGCGCCATAAGAGGCTTCTGGAATTAGTCTTAAATCAGCGTCTATGCCCTGCTTTAATCTAATTGAGGCCTTGGTTTCTCCTTTCCCCCAGACCCTAGCCACTTGGGGCAAATTAGTAAAATAGTTTATTACTTTCTTAGGATCTGCGGCAACCACTAAAATATCAATATCGCCGATGGTATCCTCTCTTCTGCGCAAAGAACCGGCTAGAACAGCTCTTTTAACTGATTTCAATTTATTAAGCTTAGCTCTAATATCTCTTGCTAACGGAAAAACTTTTTCAAAAGATTCTCTCTTTTTGGAGGCCCTTAATAAAGCAATGTTTTCTAATATAGCTTTCTCCGATTTTTCCCCAAAACCAAAAAGTTTTTGAATTTTCCCTTGCTTGGCGGCTTGCTTCAGTTCTTCTAGATTGGTTATCCCTAGCTTTTGATAAAAGGTCTTAATACTCTTTGGGCCTACGCCTTCAATAGACATTAAGGCCTCTATATCAACGGGCACCTTTTTCTTCCACTTCTCGTAATATTCTATTTTCCCTGTTTTTAAATATTCTTCAATTTTTTCAGCAATACTTTCGCCAATGCCTGGAATTTTTACTAATTCCTTTTTGCCGCCTCTTTGATAAATAGCAGAAACGTCTTCTTTCAAATTCTCTAAAGCAATGGCTGCTCTTTCATAAGCCTGAGGCCTGAAAGCCGCCTCTTCCATTTCCAGGAAATAGCCGATTTCAAATAAAACATTGGCAATCTCTTGATTAATCATATTTTTTTATTCTATCACAAATTAAAAAGCCATACATTATGGCTCTTCAAAAATTTTTCAAACTTACCTTTTATTCTTCTCAAGCGTGGAATAATATTTATCAAGTTCTTTTACAAGCTTCAATAAATCAGAATCATCTATTCTTTCTTTAATATCAACCCACCAACGATTAATAGGAAAATTTTTATCTTTTTTCCAATATTCAATTGCCTGGATAAGATTTACCAACTTATCAACCTGGTAAACAAATCTGCCTTCTTTGGTAAGGCCTTCCTCAAAATCAACCCACAAGCCCACAAGCTCTTCCTGCCATCCTTTTGCCAAGCGAGAAGTTAGCTTTACTAAAGCCTTCCACTCTTCGTCCTTTTTCTTAATTAGCCATTCCATTTTTTGAAGATAAGGCAACCTAGGCGGCTTAGAAGCTAATTTTTTATTAGTTTTAGCAGAATCGGTAAGAATGGGATCGTAGGGAGTTTGGTCTCCGGCATAAACTTCACACAAATCATGAGCTAAAGCGATTTTTACAACTCTATCTGTATCTAACCCTTTCAACTGTCCAATTGCCCAGGCAATCATAGTCATCTGAAAAGTGTGCTGGGCAACACTTTCGGGCCTCTTTACTGCTGACAAGACCCAACCCCTCCTTTTCAATCGCTTTAATTCTCCTGTCTCAATGATAAAATCCAGTATATCGCACATTCTTCTTTCATCGCACTTTCTCTTGCGGCTCAAAAAAAGATGATCTATTTCTCTCCTAAATTTAATAATTAAAGGGTCTCTCAAATACTTTTTTGCCCAACGAGTCCAAAACTTCTGCTCGATTTTATCTTCACTTTTCCAATATTCTAGAGCTTGTAAATAACTTTCTGTTTTGCCTATTTGCCAAGTAAATTTCGCTATTTTGCTTTTTTGATTACTATAGCCTTGCCATAAGCTTACTATTTCCTCTTTAAACTCCTTGGGCAGGCGAGAAACAACTCTTTTCATCGCCCTCTGCTCTTGGCCTCGTCTCTGTATCTCTTGCCTGTTTTGAGCGCCTAAAGCAAGCTGAAAAATGCTGCTGCCTCTTTTTTCAGGCACCAAATGCTTTGGCAATAGCTTCTCATAGGGACTCTGTTCTCCTAAAGAAATATCTGGCAGATGGTGGACCAAAAGTGTTTTAATCACCCTGCCTTCATCTAACCCTTTTTGTTTATTTAAAATCCAAGCCAAAATAGCTGCCCTGAAAATATGATCAGCTGTAGAAGAGGGGTCTTTTATTTTATAAAGAGACCAACCTTTTCTTCTGTTGGTTTTTAACTTTTCTAACTTTAAAAAAAAATTTAATAAAGCTCTCATTTTAAGACATAAAAGAGAGCTGAATGCCCTCTTCTAACATGATTAAAGTCGTTTATAGATAACTTTCTTAATAATGTAAGTTGTCTTTACTGCTGACTGCACCGTTACTTTTTCTCCCTTTTTACTGCCCAGAAGAGCACTGCCAACCGGAGATTTATAACTGATTTTTCCCATCATTGGGTTGGCCTCAAAAGGCCCTACAATAGTAAATTCATCTTTCTGGCCCTCAACCTCCACTACAACCGTAGCTCCCAGCTCAACAATATTCGCTTTGCGCTTAGCTGGAGGAGTTATTAAGGCATAATTTTTTAAAATATTTTCTAACTCAGCAATCCTAGCTTCTAATAAATTCAAGTCTTCTTGAAAGGTGGCGAACTCAGAATCAATACCCTGAGAATAAGGTGCAACTCCCTCTTCTTTTTTCTTTTTTTCCATTGCCTGCTTGAGCTTTTGGAGCTCTCTCTCAATCTTATTTAACCCCTCTTTGGTAAGATATTGTTTGCCCTCATCTTCCATAAAAAATAGAAAATTATAACACTAATTATGTTACTCTCATTAAGTTGTTTGTCAAGAACAGGCTTAACAAAAGAAAAAGTAGTAAATTTCTGCCAGAGCGCCCAAAAAAAAGAATAAGGAAACGAGAAAATATAAAGGATTCATTCGTCTTTTCTCTTTTTTTAAAAGATAGGCGCGATAAATTAAAACCATAACAAAACCCTCCAAGCCAACAGCCAAAGCGCCGCTTAAGCCAATAACCTCAATAAACTTTCTTAAACCAATGAGATACATAATTAAAGGCAAAAAACAGGCTAGCGACCAAGAAAGCCGTTCTGAAAAGTACAAATCATAAAGAAAAACTTTTTTTAGAGTCAAACCAATAGTTAAAAAAGAACTAAAACAAGTTATTAGACCAAATAAAAACCCAAAGCTAACGATATTGCTCCCCAATTTATGGCTTAAACCAGAAAAAGCGTCTTCTGTGGTGCTTGGGCCCGAAACTCCCAGAACTAAAAAGGCAAAAATCAAATAAACGAGGGTTGCGATAGAAATGCCTAAATAAATCACTCTTCTTAGCTCTTTTCTTTCCCCGCTGAGCACTTCTTTTACTTCAGGCAAAATAGATGAACCCCAAAGAGCAAAAGCCACCACCCCATAGGGTAAAATTAAATTTTCTAAATTAAAATTAAGATAGTTCGAAAGTTCGACTTTAGGAAAGGCTTTAAAAGAAAAAAACAAAAGCAAGAAAAACAGGAAAATCAAAACCAAAAACTCTGTTACGGCAATGCCTTTAATACCCCTATAAATTAAAAAACTGCCCAAAAGAAAAAAGATCAGCGTGTACAAAAGCGTACTGCCTCCAAATACTGGAGAGACAAGACCTTGTAGAAAAACGCCACCAACGATTAGATAAGCCAGCTGAGCGCCCAAAAGGCCAAAGCACATATTGAATAAGGAAAATCTGCCCCATTTTTTCCCTAAATAAAGATAAGCATATCCCGGAAAACGGTGGTGCTCCTTAGTGCCCAGCACTATATCGGCAAGCAGAAGATGAACCACTAAAGCCAGTGCCCCTATTATTAAAAAATAAAAAAACAAAACAAAAAAGCCGCTTTTAAAAGCAACCCAAGGTAGACCAAAAATTCCTACCCCAATAACCGTACCCACAAAAACCGAAAGGGCCTTCAAAAAATTAGACATCCTTCTTTTTTTTACTCTATCTTATAAACTCTGTAACCGCTCCTCACTTTCTCCTTTACTTTTAAGCCAACTTCATCACCTTTCTTTGCTTTGGTAATCTTTTTGTGCTCCACCTCCATTGAATCAACGGGTTGTTCAAAATCAACATCGCCGCCAACAATTCTAATAATGTCATCTTGCTTTAAGGCAGCTTCCAAAGAAATAACCGCCACTTGGATATGATCAAAATAATGAGTTATCTTGCCGATAAGTTTTCCTTCAACCTCTTGCTCTGACATAATATTATTTAAAAAATTGAATAATTAAACGACCTTTATTCTCTTTGTCTTCGAATTAAAACATAGGTGCCCTCGCCCCTATTATAACGAAGAGTCCAATCACGGTCATAGTCATCTTCAAACTCAGCATCACCCTGAGCCCTGGCTGCCTCAAACAGAGTCTTGGCTTCTGCTCTTTGTAAATCATATCTTAAATAACGAACTCCTTCTCTTGCTCCCTTCTCAAAAATCACCCAATAACCATATATATTTTGTTTCTCCATATCCATGTTCTTTTAATATATCATAAAAAAGGGTTTTTAGCCATGAGCCCGTTGATTTTGTTGACTCTTAATAGAAATCAAAAAGAAGAAACTACCGAGCGCATAGCCGTTTGAGGGCTTACGGCTTAACCAACAGCCCCCTCTTTTTTGTGTTCTCAGCAAAAATCAGAAAGCTTAATAATAATGCCCCTGATAGGATTCGAACCTATATCTGAAGCTCCGGAAGCTTCCATTCTATCCATTGAACTACAGGGGCAAGGCTTAGACGAGCAAAAAAACCATATTCTATCCATTAAACGACGAAGGTTTCTTTAAAACAAGATAAAAGTTCTTTCGGTTTCCTCTGCTATTTTTAATAAGGCCTAAATCCGCTATAACAAAACCAGCCTCTTTAGCCAAATTTCTTAACTCTTTTTGATTAAACAAATGATAGTATCTTAAAAGCTTTTTACCCCAAGGCTCTAAAACATCTCTAAAATCTAATTTGGTTAGCTTTAAAAGCTTTAAAATAGTAAACTTAATTAAGAAGAATTTTTCTTTTCTAAAAGGAAACTTCCAGACAAGCAAAACAAAGAAACCGTTTGGCCTTAAAACTCTTTTGGCTTCTTTTAAAAATTTAAGCTGCAAAGCCCTAGAAGGAATGTGGTGAAAAACAGCAATACTGAATACCTTATCAAAAGAATTGTCTTTAAAAGGAATATTTAAAGCATCGGCCACTTGAAATTCTGCTTGAGAAAATTTTTCTCTGGCACATTTAATCAGCTCCTTGGAATAATCAATACCTAAATAATTAACCTTTTCAAAAAAGGGATAGAAACGACCATTGCCGCAGCCAAGATCTAAAACCTTATCCAAAGGATTTAAATATTTGTCAAAAAGGAATTTGGTTTCTGGCCAAGGGTTCTGTCTAGTATTTGAAAATTCCTTAGCAATCAGGTTATAATCCTTTTTGGTCTTAGCTAATAATTGTCTGGCATAATTTTCTTTCATAATGACAATAGAAGAAAAAATAATAATTGAATTTTCCAAAAAAGCGAACAAAAACCGCAAGCTTTTAAATTCTTTAAAAAGAAAATTCAGCAAAAAACAATTGAAGGGAATGCCTAAAAACTCCCAATTACTTGAAGCTTATCACAAGTTGGTAAAAGAAAAAAGAATTAAAAAGGACTTAAAAACAGAAGCGGCTTTAAGATTAAGAAAAGTGCGCTCTCTGTCGGGTATTGTTATTGTCTCGGTTTTAACAAAGCCTTATCCCTGTCCAGGAAAATGCATTTATTGCCCCAAAGAAGAAAATGCGCCTCAAAGTTATTTAAAAAAAGAGCCGGCCGTGGCCAGAGCCGTACTGTGTAATTACCACCCTTTCACACAAACGAAAAGCCGAATTGAGGCGCTGAAAAAAAACGGCCATCCAGTGGATAAAATAGACCTAAGAATAATCGGAGGCACTTGGTCTTATTACTCGCCCCAATATCAAACCTGGTTTATCAAACAATGTTTTAACGCAGCCAATGGCAGAGAAGCAGAAAACCTGCGAAAAGCCCAAAAAGCAAACGAGAATGCTAAAAGAAGAATAATTGGTATCACTATTGAAACGCGGCCTGACTTTATCAATAAAAAAGAAATAAAAAGATTAAGAAAGCTGGGCATTACTAGAGTAGAAATAGGAGTACAAAGTATTTACAACGATATTCTAGAAAAAAATAAAAGAGGACATACGGTAGAAACCACCATAAAAGCAACTAAAATGTTAAAAGATACTGGCTTTAAGGTCTGCTATCAGGTTATGCCAAATCTTTTGGGCTCTAACAAAAAAAGAGACCTTGAAATGTTCAAGCAGCTTTTTAAAAATCCTGACTTCAGGCCTGATTATTTAAAAATCTATCCCCTGGCCCTCTTAAAAGAAGCGCCGCTTTATAAAGAATATAAAAAAAACAATTTTAAGCCCTATAGCAAAAAGGAGCTAATTGAACTCTTAACAAAAATAAAGGCGCTTGTTCCCTACTATGTAAGAATTCAGCGGATTATGAGAGATATTCCAAGTGATTATATAATAGAGGGCGGAGTAAAAACCAGCAACTTAAGACAGATTGTCCAGAAAAAATTAAAAACGCCTTGCAAGTGCATAAGATGCAGAGAAGTAAAAGAAAATTACAATCCTAAAGAAAAACTCTACCTTTTCAAAGAAAAATACAAAGCTTCTCAGGGAGAGGAAGTGTTTTTGAGTTTTGAAAACAAAGAAAGGACAAAGCTTTACTCTCTTTTAAGATTAAGGAATCCCTCGGAGGCCGTTTTGCCTGTTTTAAAAGGAGCGGCTATCGTAAGAGAACTTCACACTTACGGACAACTTGTTTCTTTAACTAAAAAAGAAAAAGCGCCCCAACATAAGGGATTGGGCAAGAAACTTATGAAAGAAGCAGAAAAAATTACAAAAAAGGAGTTTAAAAAGGACGCGCTAGCTGTAATTTCTGGAATCGGAGTCAGAAATTATTACCAAAAACTTGGATATTGGCTTAAAGATACTTATATGGTAAAAAGATTAAATAATTAACTTAAAAAAATGTTGGGACCATTCTTTACCCTAATCGTAATTGTTTTGTTCCTCTTTTTTTCGGGCATCAGAATCATTGATCAATATGAAAGAGGAGTAATTCTTACTTTTGGGAAATATACAAAAACCAAATATCCCGGCTTTCGTTGGATTTTTCCTATCGTCCAAAGAATGATAAAGGTTGACTTAAGAATCACTACCGTGGACGTGCCCAGGCAAGAAGCTATTACCAAAGACAATGTGCCAGTAGGTGTTAATGCCGTTGTCTATTTTCGGGTCCAAAGAGCTGAAGCAGCTGTCTTGGAAATTGAAGATTATAGATACGCTGTTTCCCAATACGCTCTTGCTGCTTTAAGAGATATCATCGGAGGCGTAGAATTAGACTCTCTTTTAACAGAAAGGGAGAAAATCGCTAAAGACATTAAACAGATGGTAGATGCAGAAACTGACCTTTGGGGTATAGATGTTACGGCCATTAAAATGCAGGATATTGAACTGCCTGCCGGAATGAAAAGAGCTATGGCGGCTCAAGCAGAAGCTGAAAGAGAAAAAAGAGCTATTATTATAAAATCAGAGGGTGAAGTAGCGGCCTCTGAGAAATTAAAAAAAGCAGCCCAGTTGCTTACTTCAACCAAAGGCGGTCTTTCTTTAAGAACCTTAGAAACTATTGATAATCTTCAGCCAGACCCCTCTAAAACAGTAATTTTCACCCTGCCAACAGAGATATTGGAAGGGTTTAAAAAACTAACCGACAAAGAGTAAACAAAACAAAAAACCTGTCTTCTCAAGACGGGTTTTTTGTTATCTGATCTCCTTTAGAAAATTAGTGGTCATTTCTACAATAGAAGAACTGGCTTTATAGAAATCTCTCCAAAGAACAATAATGTCTACGTCATTGAAAACCGCTGTCTGCACTTCCCTATCTGTATCTCCCCCGGCTACGGCCACAATTATGTCATACTGACTTTTGATGCGTTGAATTTCGTGATAGGGAATTTGCTTTTCCTTGTTGTAGTCCTCTTCATCAACCCCGCGATGCAGGATTACTACTTGAGGAAGCTCCTTTAGCTGCCTTAAAATTCCGAGAGGAAAGTCAATGTTCATCATATCAATTACCGAATCAACGCCCAGCTCTTTGCAATGAGCAATAAAGGCATCTATAGTTTCAATAGGGGCATGGCCTAAAACCGTGGCTGCGCTGGCTCCGGCATTTCTGGCAATTTCTACCTCCCTAAAACCTCTGTCCATACACTTTAAATCAGCCACAATATAAGGAGAAAAGGAGATTCCTTTTTTAATTCTTTTTTTCTTCTCTATTTGCTGAAAAATTGCCTTAGCAATAGGGGAAAGCTGTATCGGAGCTGGGGCCGCGCCAAAGGCCCTGCTTTCCCAAGCGCTTTTGATAGCCGCAATTCCTCTGGCTCCATAGGCCTTAATTAAGGGAGTACCTGCTTCAATAATTATCCTTTCGTCTAAAGGAATTCTAGAAATCACCTTTTGAGCTTCTGAAACCGTACTATTAAGGGCAATTTGTAAATACTTTTTCTTTTTATCAAGCATTGTTTTTAAATTAGTAGAGTTATGATATAACCCATTATTGAGAATAAAGCAATGGGCGGCAAGGCAGGAATGGGCTTTTGCTCTTTTTGCAATAAAAATATTAGAAGCGAAGCCGCTACCCCTACCAAAGAAAAACCGGCCACAGTCAATACAGAAACTATGCCTTTATCTAAAAGAGAAACAGAAAACAGCAGAGGAAAGATAATGTCTCCCCCGCCCAAAACCATAAATCTGCCTCCTGGAGAAATGTTTGTAACCTTCTCTTTAAAATCCTTCACCTCTTTTGGCACTATAATCCCCATAACCACGCCGTAAGAAAGCATTGATTTAGCCATCTTGATCATGTGCTTAGTTTTGTAAACCGCAATAAAATCATAAACTGACAGAGCTAAAAGCAAGAGCACCACCACCTTGGGTTCCATCGCCAGGCCAAAAATTGCCCCTATCCCGGCTAAAGAAAGAATCATCACAATATCGTGCACCCAAACTGAAGAAAGCTTAAACCATAAAAAAAGCAGAATTAAAATCAGGACAATGGTTATAATGTCTATAAAAAAAAGAGAAAGAACAGTTAAGGCCCCGTAGGCAAAAGCAAAAACAAACAAAAATTTGTATATAGCGCCCCTGTATTTGCGAATTTTGCGAAAGTAACTAATACCTAAAACAAAAACAGTCCCTATTAAAAAATAAAACAAAAATCCCTCAAAATTAATCTTTTGTACCTCAATGTTTGATTCTATTAAAATAAATTTTGCTTCTATGGCAGAAAAAAGGCCTAACACTAAAACCAAACAAAAAAACAAAATTTCGAATAAAAGCGTTTGAACTATTTTTTTATCTTTTTTCTTTTCTGACATTTTTTGGCAATAAATCTTGAAGGGGTTCTAAATTTTTTATTCTTTCTTTTGGTCATAAACAAAACTCAGGGTTTTATCCAAAGAAGGAACAGTGTCAAGGCTCAAAATTTCTTCGGGCTTAATCCATTTACAACTTTCGTGCTCCCAATCAAGAATAATTTCTGTTTCTTTTTTCAATTTAGCTAAAACTGGAAAGATAATCCAAGTTTTGTTAATCGCTTTATCAAAAAATTTATAGCTCTTGCCAACAAAGATAGATTCAATGTTTTGTTTAGTTAAAGAAAGCTCTTCTTGAAGCTCTTCAAGTACCTTTTCTTTAATTGGCTTTAAATCGTCTATATACCCGGCTACGCAATTCCATTTATTCTTGTAAGTAGCCACCTGGCTGCTTCGTTTTAACAACAATATTTTGCCCCGATATTCTACAAAAACAGTTATTACCGGAGCAATGTTGGATTTAGAATAATCAATCCGCCCATCTTTGAATTTAGGCAGTCTGTTGTAAAAATCTTTGATTATAGAATCTGCCAAATCTTCCATATTAAACATCTAAACATTTATTAAACATTTTACCAAAAAAAGCTGCTAAAAACCAACTTTTTTTAATATCCAGGGCTTTGTGCTTAGTCGGACTAAGCACAAAGCCAGCTTCACTAACAAGTTATGGTAGCAATAAAAATTGAGACTTGTTTACAATTGTTTTTTAATTCCTAGGAACCCTAATCAAACCCGAACAGGGCACTATTTCTATCCCCTGTTTTTCTAATTTGTCTAAAAAGAGATTAACGCCCAAAGAGTCAGACGACATATGCCCGGCAATTACCATATTAAGCAAGGAATTCTCTGCCTCCTTTTTATGTTCTTCGGAGATATGCATAGCAATTATAGTACCAATACCTGCTTGGGCCATTTTTTCATATATTTTAGGGCTGCCTTCTGCGCCTCCGGTAATTTCAGTAAGAGCAATCTTGCCACAGCGATTTTCCTTATCTCCAACAAAAATCTTAGGCCCAGCGCCATTACGCTTGGCAATCTTGTATTCTTCAATGTTGTTTAACATATCCATTATCTCGGCTAATGTTTCCGGCCTTTTCGTTTCTATTTTTTGTTTAAGAAAACTGGCTGCTAAATTATCACAAACAGTATGCAGGCAAATTAAATTAATATTTAAAAGTTTTGCGGCGTCAACTGTCCTTTGGTGGTTTGATTTATTCAAACCCCGAGCTACCTCTGATATTTTTTCTCTCATCAAGCCTTCGGCAATGTTTATAGGAACACCATAATTATTTAAAACATCAGATTGCAGCTCCATTACTTCATACAACGTAGCCAAGGCCTTGCCTAAAGGATGGTGTGATATAACAAGGTCTGCACCCAATTGCTTAGCCATCAAAAGCTCGGCTGGCTCTATGTCAATGCCAACTAAAATCTTTTTTATATCTTTATCCTCTGCTATATGTAAAATTCTAGAATCAGAATAAGGATTATTTAAAAGCTCTTTATCAAAATCCGCTTTAGCTTGTTCGCTTAAAGCTTGATATCTCTTATTTCTTCTCTCAAGCGCCTTTTTAACACCTTCCCTTCCGCGCAAATCAGCTTCAATGCCTGTTTGGATGGCTAAATTATATATATCAGATATGGTCATTGGATTTAAATTTTCAATTATCAATTTTCAATTTTCAGTCAATTATCAATCCTTCAATTTTCAAACAATTATCAATTTTCAAGCAAAACCCCACTATTTCCTTGTTTGATAATTGGATAATTCGATAATTGGATAATTGGTTTATTGAACATTCATTGATAATTGGTTTATTGAAAATTGAAAATTGAGGATTACTCCTTCCCGCTCCTTTTTTTGCCAAACTTAGCATAAAGGGATTGGATTTTTTGTTCGCGTTCTCTTACATCCAAAATCTCCCGGCGAATCCGGGCTTTCTCTTTACGAATATGTTTGCGAATACTGGCTGGCATCTTTTTGATTTTCATAAGGAGAGCTTATCATAAATCAAGCTGTTCTTCAACTATTTCCTTGTCATCCCAGGGAATTCTTCTCCCATTAGCAAGGCACATCCAGGGTTCCCTGCCCTTGCCAGTGATAATTACAGTATCGCCTGGCAAAGCAAGGGTGAGCGCTTTTCTGATTGCTTCCTTTCTATCTAAAATCATTTCCGCTTCCTTTTTTACAATTCCTTTTTTAATATCTTCTAAAATGGTCTGAGGATCCTCATCATAAGGGTCTTCATTGGTCAAGATAATCTTGTCGCAATAATTTTCTGCAATCCGGCCCAGTTCTGGCCTTTTCCACTTGTCTCTACCTCCACCGCAAGATCCCAAAACACAGATTAAATTCTTGTCTGTTTTTAAAGTTTTGTAAATATTTTCTAAAGCATCAGGCGTATGGGCATAATCAACATAAACCGAAAAGGGATCAAAAGAAACAATATCTAGTCTCCCGGGAATATTTTTTACTTCTTCTAGCCCTTTTTTAATATCTTCTAAAGCTACTTTTTGAGATAAGCCAACACAAACCGCTGCTAGAGCATTAGAAACATTGAATTTTCCAGGTAGGTTTATTTTTAGCTTCTCTCCTAAAACTTTAAATTGAGAACCGCTCCTAAAAAGAGTAATCTCTTCTCCTTTTATAACTTCTATTCCGGGTCGCTCTTCTCCTTGAATAGTAAAGCCGTATTTTTTGCCCTCTTTCAAATTCAAGAAATAGTCGGCATTTTTGTCATCCAAGTTCACTATGACAACTTTGGCCTTCTTAAA
This sequence comes from uncultured Candidatus Saccharibacteria bacterium, assembly GCA_964636195.1. Classification (GTDB taxonomy): domain Bacteria; phylum Patescibacteriota; class Minisyncoccia; order Minisyncoccales; family PEYH01; genus CAZWQR01. Next base: position 19,604 of record CAZWQR010000001.1, on the reverse strand, counting down.
AAGTTTGGCTTTCTCTTTTTTGTAATTCTCAAAACTGCCGTGCGACTCAATGTGCTCTCTGGTTAAATTAGTAATCACCGCTGTTTTAAAATCTATAAAAGCGTGGCGGAACTGTTTTATGCCCTCTGAAGTTACTTCAATCACCGCATAATCACAACCCCTATCCACCGCTTTTTTTAAAAAAGCCTGCAACTTCATTCGACCGGGCATTGTCATTTTTAGCTTATTCTGCCACACTTTGTCTCGAATCTGAAACCTGATAGAAGAAGCAGAGGCTACCTTGCAACCCGCTTGGTTCAAAATGCTGCTTACTAATTCTACTACCGTAGACTTGCCGTTAGTACCGGTAATCCCTATCACAGAAAGCTTCCTACTAGGAAAACGATAAATTAAAGCGCCTAAAAAAGGAAAAAATTGGTAATACCAATCCAACAAAAATTTAGGGACTATTTTCTTAATAAATTGCTTAATCATTTTTACTAAAAAACCGCAAAGCCGCCTGGACTTTTTCTTTGGTTTGTAAAAGTTCCTTAGGAACGCTTTGCAATGCCTGTTCGGCCTCTTTCCGGCTAAAGCCCAAAGAGATAAGAGCTCGCAAGGCGTCATCTTCTCTTTGAGTTGTGTTTTTGTTAAGATCTTGCAAGCTTCCGCCCAATTCCAAAATAATTTTTTGAACCTTTTTTTTGCCAATTCCTTTAACTTTGGAAAAATAAGAAAAGTTTTTCTCTTCAACTGCTTTCTTTAAATCTTCCAAGGCGCCTAAAGCAGAAATCAAAAGAGCTCCCTTAGGGCCAATTCCAGAAATAGCTTCCACTATCTCAAAGACAGAGAGCTCTTGAGGGCTTAAAAAGCCATAAAGCTCTGGTTTCTCGTTCCTAAAAACAAATCCAGTATAAAGCTCCATCTCTTCTCCTTCTTTTGCGAGAGCAAGTGTCTTTTGCGAAACAAAAACCTTAAAACCTAGGCCCTGATTTTCTAAAACCAGACTTTCTTTATCTTTGGTCTTAATTTTGCCTTTTAAGTAACTAATCACTAAATTAATTCTAGCTTAATTTCTTTAATCAAAAAAGGGGTTTAAGTACAAAACCAAACATTACAAAAATCAAAACAATTTTCAAAACTACGGCTAGAAGAAAGCCAAAAATAATTCCTTTTGCTGATTTAAAAACCTGGCATAACTCCTTTTCCGCCAGAAACTCGCCCGCTAAAGTCCCGAGCAAAGGACCCAAAATTATGCCAAAGGGGCCAAATAAAACAATACCTAAAAAAAGCCCCAAAGAAGCGCCAGCTAAACCTAATTTGCTGGCTTGGTATCTTTTAGCTCCAATGATAGGCGCCAAAAAGTCAAAAATAAAAACCAGCAAGCTTAAACCTAAAAATATCAAAATTGTATTTAGACTTATAAGCTCAAAGCCAGAGCCAAAGCCAAAAACAAAAAACCCGAACCAAGAAAGCAAAATATCTGGCACAAAAGGCAGAATAATGCCAGCTAATCCTAATAGAATAATAAAACTGGAAATAATAGCTAAAGTTATTGGATCCATAACTTGATAATTTTTTTTATTTATGTTATTCTCTTTCTATTATAATCCAAAGACTATGCCAATAACAAAATCTGCAAAAAAAAGCTTAAGAAAAGAGCGCCGAAACCGAGCGCATAATTTAGTTTATCTTAAGAAAATCAAAAAAATAAAAAAAGAAATTCTTACCCTTAAAGAACAAGGGAAAAATAAAGAAGCTAAGGCTTCACTCTCAAAATATTACAAAGCTGTAGATAAAGCAGCTAAAGAAAAAGTAATAAAAAAGAATAATGCTGATAGGAAAAAATCGCGCCTTACCAAAACCCTAGCTTAAATGTCAGCAATCAATAATTCCAGAGCCAGCTCTGGTTTTATTTTCCCTTTTTTTACAGCTAAATCAAGCTTAAAAAGCTTTGTATATATCTTTTTTAGTTTCTCCATTTCAAATTTCTTACAAAGGTAATAAGTCTTTCTAATTACAAAAGGATAAATATCTAAACTTTTTATCAGCTCTGGCAAGGGCTTTTTGTCTAACTCTTTTACTACAATCAAATTTCTAAATTGATAATGGAACATTGAAAAAATATAAAAGGGCGAATCACCTTTTTCCAAGTGCTTGTGTAAAAGCTTCAAAGCACTTTTTTTGTCTCTGTTGGCCACAGCGTCAATGGTTTTAAAAATATCGGCGCTAAAAGATTCTTTCACGAGCAAGGAAACATCCTCCGGTTTAATCTTTTTAGAAGCAAAACCAAAGGCGGCCAGTTTTTGAAGTTCCAAATCCAAGCGCCAGAGATCACGGCCCACCGAAGCAATTAAATCTGAAAGTGCTTTTTCTTCAATGCTAAAATTAAGTTCTTGAAGGCGGTCTTTAACCCATTTTTCAAGCTCGGATTCTTTTAGGGGATTGAAAACAAAAACTTTGCCCTTTTTCTTAAAGAAAGAGAGAACCTCCCCTCTAACAATTTGGTCTTCTAAAAAAACCACCAAATCGTTTTTATGACTAATCTCGTCAGCTCTTTTTAAAAACTCTTCCTTAAAAGAAGGATCAGAAAAAAAATCTCTTAGGATAAGAATCTTTTGTTTGTCAAAAAGACCGCTAGTGCCCAAGGCGTCCTTAAAAAAAGAAAAGTCAAAATCTGTTCCAAAATCAAAAATTTCGGCTTTCGGGCCTGCTAATTCTTTGGCTTTTTTGCTAGCCCTGTAATAGTCTTTCCCGTGTACTAAAATAAGCATAAAAATAGAAAAGTCCCTCTCCAGGACTTTTCATTTGTTTTCTTCTCTGTTATTTCTTCTTCGGTAAAACATCTTTCATCTTGGCAACAATCTCTTCTGGGGTGAAGTGGGCCTTAACCAGAAAGTCAACCGCTCCCAAACTTAATCCTTTCTCTATTTCGTCTTTTTGGCCCAGATTAGAAAGGATCAAAACAGGAATAGAGGAAGTGCTGGGATTGTCTTTTATGCGTCTTAAAACCTCAAAGCCGTCCAGCCCTGGAAGAATTAAATCAAGTAGAATTAAATCTGGCTTTACTTCCTTTGCTTTAGCTAAACCTTCTTCTCCGTCAATGGCTTCTTCTATTTTGAATCCCTCGCTCAAAAGCTTTCGGGAAATAAGCTCCCTTAAAAACTTATCATCCTCTACTATTAAAATATTTGCCTCCATAGAATTAATTATTAATTATTCAGACGCCCTACCAATTTGCTTAACTACTTTATCTACCACTTCCTGGGGGTCAAACTCAGTTTTGATAAGCCAATCCCGAACTCCCAATTTCTTGGCTTTCTCAATTTCAACGGGTTGGCCTGAGTTAGAAATTATAATTGTAGGCACCTCCTTAAGAGTACTGTCTGACTTCATCTTCTCCAATAATTCAAAGCCTCCCATCTTAGGCATTACTATGTCCAATAAAACTAAATCAGGGACATTTGATTGAAGACTTTTTAAGGCCTCTAAGCCATTTGTAGCTACTGAAACTCTATAATCAAGTTCAGTTAACTTGCGCTTTAAAAAATCAAGCAGAAGCTCTTCATCTTCGACTATTAATATTTTTTTAGCCATATTAAACTATTTTAATTCTCTAATTAAAAACAGTCAAACTGATATTCTTAATTATACCACCTAGCCGATAACAGGTAAAGAAAAGGTAAACATAGTGCCTTTGCCTTCTTGGGAAGTAAAGCTTATCTCTCCTTTATGAGCTTCAATGATGTTTTTGGTGATAAAAAGTCCCAAGCCAGTACCTTCAGTATCGGTTCTTACTGCATTGTCAGCTCTAAAAAACTTACTGAAGACCCTGTCTTGCTGGTCTTTGGGAATCCCAATACCGCTGTCTTTCACAGAAACAAAAACTCTGTCTTTCTTGCGCTCAGCTATCAAAGTAACCTTACCTTTGGGTTCTGTATAATGTATGGCATTGTCTAGAAGATTTTTCACGGCCAAGCTAATTTTTTCAATATCTACCTTAACAATCTTTGATTTGTCATCCTTGGGCTTTTTGAACTCAAACTTTATTCCTTTGCTATAGGCCATAGTTTTAGCGGGCTCGGCAACATCTTCTAAGAGTTCTATTAAGTCAACCGTTTTGGGATGATAAACAAAGCGCCCTTCTTCAATACGAGCAACATTAAGCAAATCATTAATCAAACGGATCATCCTTTCATTGGTTTCACTGGCCTTGGTCACCATGTCTTTCTGAGCATTAGTTAAAAGCCCCACATCTCCCTCTAAAAGCATAGACAAGCTCCACTTAATTATAGAAAGGGGAGTTCTCAACTGGTGAGCGGCCACAGAGACAAATTGGCTTTTCAGGCGCTCAACCATCTTTTCTCTAGTAATGTCATGCACAATTATCAAAGTAACTAACTGTTCTTTATTCAAATAAACAAAGCGCGTACTGGCCTCTAGAGTAAGTTCTTTTTCGGGTATAGCAAACTCTTGCCTAAAAATTTCTTTATCAGAGCTAATTATTTTCAAAAATTTCCTTAAATCCTTTCTTTCTTTCAAAGAAGATAATTTTTTACCTAAATAATCCTTTTCTTTAACATTCAAATAATTCTCAGCTGCTGGATTTATCAGCTCAAAATTCTGCTGTTGGTTAAGAATCAAAAGTCCGTCTACAAAATTACGAAAAATAGTTTCTGCTTTATTCCGCTCGGTTTCAGAGCGGCGTCTAGCAAGTTCCGTGTCTTCTAAAATGTTCAAAAGGGCTCTTCGCGATTCTTTTAAATCTTTTGTCCTTTCTTTAATCTTCTTCTCAGTCTCCTTTTGAAGCTTTTTAAGCTCCGAAATATCAGTCATAGTTAGAAAAAAACCCATCAACTCCCCACGCTCATTCCTCTTAGCGCCGCACGAAAGACTAACAGGGATTCTCTCACCCTTTTTAGTAATAAAAACCGCCTCTCTGTTTCTAATAAAATATCTATCTTCGGCGTCTTTTAACAAATCAGCTATGTCTTTTTTTGCCTCAAAAAAACTATCCAACCTCTCGCCCAGCGCTTCACTCAAATTAAAGCCACTAAACCTTTCAAAGGCCTTGTTTAAATTTCCGATAACAGCGCTAGGAGTAACAGTACAAAAAGGAGAGGGTAAAAAAGCCAAAAAATCATTTAAATAAGAGGTAACATCATTTAAGTCCTCTTGTAGTCTTTCTAGCTTATTTTCTACACTCATCTTCTTGTCCATATTACCAGCGAAGTACAAATTCATGATAGGGATCTCCTCTAAACATGCACTTAGTTTCTTCAATGGTTACCTCTTTGCTGCCCAGAGCCATTTGAGCAACTTTTAGAAAATAGCCTGCATGATAAGTACACATAATGGGATGAAACTTGTAGCCCTTTACTCTAACTACAATATACCTTTCTTTCTCGTTAAGCTCCACGGGCTCAATTTCTCCAAAATCAAAATGTTTTTGCCAATATTTTGGAGTTTCGTTAAAAGTTCTTCTAAGAGAAACAAAATAATGAATAAAAAGCTTCATAAAAAAGGAATGTTTCAAATTCTCTTGTCCCATTCTAAAAACCCCTTTTTGGTCAAGATTTAAAATTTCGGCGCTTAAAAGAATCACCAAAACGCTTAGGTGCTCAGGATAAAATTGCATTGGCTTTAACTTTTCTGGAGAAATATCCAGCCCCAGCTCTTTAATGCGCTGTTTAAACTTTTCAATCGCCTTTTCTCCGCCTTCCCGCTCTAAAAATTCGATACCCCCTAAAATAACAGCTCCCCTAACATTACCGGGTATTTGTTTAAGTTTATCAACTATTTTTTGAGTAACTTTTTCAGCCATTCCAATATTATATCACATCCTCAAAAATCGCCTAAACTAATTTGCTTTGATTCGGGCAAACGATTAATCAAGCTTTGAAATCCATAGCGCTTAAAGAGCTCTACGGCTTTCTCTTTATCAAACTTTTCTCTTTTACATTGCTCTAGCTTAAAATCTAAGGGTACATTAAATTCAATCTCAGCTAAACTCTTAGAAAAATAGGCCTGTTCCTTATATCGTCTTAACTTCTCTTCAATTCTTTTACTGACCTCTTTTAGTTCTTTTCCTCGTTCTAATAAATCGTAAATATTGTCCAGTGTATGATAGTTTTTCAAAAGAGTAATGGCGGTTTTCTCTCCAATTCCAGTCACTCCAGGAATATTGTCAGAAGGATCGCCTCTCAAAGCTCTATAATCTGTAAGCTGTTGGGGCTCAAGCCCTTGGTATTTTTGCTTAACTTTTTCCACATCATAGAGAATTGTGTCTTTAAGGCCTTTTCTTAAAGTAAAAACCTTGGTGTGCTTATTAACTAATCTTAAAGCGTCTAAATCACCGGTGATTATAATTATCTCCAAGTAAGGGGAAATTTGCCTTTTCTCAGCCTGGACAGCGATGGTGCCTATAATGTCATCTGCTTCATAACCCTGCTTTTCAAAAATGGGCACCAAAAAAAGATTAAGAATTTCTTTAACTAGAGGAATCTGCTGATAAAGTTCATCAGGCGCTTTGGGTCTCTTAGCTTTATAACCTTTGTAAATTTCATCTCTAAAAGTAGGACCGGGTAAATCAAAGGCAGCAGCTAGATAATCCGGCTGCAAATCTTTCAAAGCCTTCAAAAAAATAAGCAAAAAACCGTAAACAGCGTTTACTAAAAAGCCATCAGGCGAAGTGAGCTCAGGTAGAGCATGAAAAGCGCGATGGATTAAGGCGTTGGAATCAATTATTACTAGTTTTTTGTCTAACATTGATTTCTCTTTTGTTTTTATCAATAAACCTAAATTCTAGAATAACGGCTTCTGAAGGAAGAAGTTCTTCTATTTTGTCAGACCATTCAATCAAAATAATATTCTTCTTGTCGGCTATTATTTCTTTAAACCCCAAATCCAAGATTTCCTTTGGTTGGTTTATTCTATAGCAGTCAAAATGATAAAGTTTTTCAAAGTATTTGTTCTTTAAAACAAAACTTTTAAAAATCACAAAAGTGGGGCTTAAAATTTTATCTTTTACCCCCAGGGCTTTTGCAAAAAATTGGACAAAAGTTGTTTTGCCGCTGCCCAGCTCCCCCTGGAGTCCAATTATCCTACAACAAGAAGTTCGGGCCAACTTCTGAGCTAGTTTTTTTGTCCCCTTAAGAGAATTTACAATCATTGACTTTTAAAACAATAAAAGCTAAATTAGATTAATATGGACGCCATAGAACAAGTAACAGAACTAATCAATAAAGCAGACACTCTTTTAATCATTCTACCCAAACAACCCAACTTTGACCAGCTGGGTTCAGCTCTTTCGCTTTTCTATACCTTAAATAAGAGCGGCAAAATTGTAAATCTTCTTCCCAAAAAATTACCTTGGAATTACCCCCTAAAACCTAAACAAAAATCATTGCCTAAAAATTTTGTAATAACTATTAGGGATAAAGAAGTAACTGAGCTTCGCTACGAGAGAGAAAAAAGAGTTCTCAAAATATTTCTAACAATAAAAGATGGACAAATTGACCGAAATAATATTCAAATACAGGCCTTGCCCGAACCCAATAAAAAAATTGATCTCATAATAACAATCGGCATCCAAAACTTGGAGCAGATAGGCAGTTTTTACGAAAAAAATTTCAAACTTTTTTATGAGACCCCTATTTTGAATATTGATAACCAAAAAACTAACAACCAGTTCGGCAGCCTTAATCTCTTAAATGAAAAAAGTGCTCTGTCTCTAATTCTCAAAGAATTATTAAGCAAAGCAAACTACAAAATAGATAAAAATGTAGGGCTCTGGTTGCTTTCTGGCACAATTGGCTATTTAGAGAAAGAAAAAAAGAACAACGACGAAAAAACCCTAGCCAACCTTCTGGCATTAATAAGCACTGGAATAGATTACCAAAAATTATTAGCCATCTTCTGCAAAAAAAACGACGCCCAAACAAAACTTCTCCAAGAAAGCCTAAAAGCGCTTGAGGTTCTAGAAGAAAAAAACCTTCCTATAATAACCCTCTCGTCAGAAAAATTTAAAAAAACCAATACAACCAGCCAGGATATTAAATTCCTGCTTCAGCAGCTTATTACCAAAACCTTTTGCTTCCCTAGGTTACTTTTAATCTGGCAATCTTTAACGCGCCCCGAAGTCCAGGCTGTTTTTTATTCTCATCAAAAAGAATTAAACCAAAAAATTAAAAAGGAATTCCAGGGTCAAGAAAAAGGCAAGGCCATTCTTTTTAGCATAAACACTAAAGATCCACACCAAGCCAAAAAACAAATTTTAAAAATAATAAGCTAATTTATGCTTGAACAAATTACAGACAAAATCGTAGTTAAGCAAGAAAATAGTATTAAGATTAAAAAGGAAGTTAAGACGCTTGAGGGGTTCAGTAAGATAATCCAGGCAAATATGCAAAAGGATACCAGTACATTACTGGAGTTAATAATGCTTGGCGCCATATTCCTATCTGCTTCTGATATTCACTTTGAGCCAGAAGAAACACAAGTCCGCCTAAGAATCAGGCTAGACGGAATGCTTCATGATGTGCTAGATATTCCTCATGAAATTTATCACCAACTGCTCTCCAGAATAAAACTTTTGGCCTCCTTAAAATTAAACGTACACAACAAACCTCAAGATGGAAGCTTCAGTATTAAAATGGGAAAAGACTTCCCTGAAATCGAAATCAGAACTTCTGCTCTGCCAGCTAATTTTGGAGAATCAATTGTAATGAGAATTTTAAATCCAGAAAGTTTAAAAAGCATTGAAGATCTTGGCTTAAGAGAAGATCTCTCGGCTCTTTTTAAAAAAGAAATTGAAAGGCCTAACGGAATGATAATTGTTACCGGTCCTACTGGCTCAGGTAAAACAACCACTTTGTACGCCTTTCTTAAATATTTGAAAAAGCCAGAAATTAAAATCATTACTATTGAAGACCCAATTGAATACCAATTAGATGGCGTTTCCCAAACTCAAGTAGATGAAAAAAAAGGTTACAATTTTGCTAGTGGACTGCGCTCTATTGTAAGACAAGACCCAGACGTCATTCTAGTAGGAGAAATTAGAGATTTAGAAACAGCCCAGATAGCGCTTCAGGCCTCTTTGACTGGCCACTTGGTGTTTTCAACATTGCATACCAACGATGCTGCCGGCACTATCCCCCGTCTCACTTCCTTAGGAGCTAAACCCGTTAATATCGGGCCAGCCTTCAATATGGTGGTAGCCCAACGTTTAGTAAGAAGAGTCTGCAAACATTGCAGCGGGCAACGAAAGCCCACGCCCGAGGAACTAGTCAAAATAAGAAAGGCAGCCAAGGCGGTAAATAAAAAAATAGACGAGAATATTACAATTCCTGTAGTGAAGGGTTGCAAGCAGTGTAACAATACCGGCTATAAAGGAAGAGTAGCTATTTTTGAGGCCTTTACCAGCAACGACGAGATAGAGTCATTAATATTGAAAAATCCTTCTATTCCGGAAATCAAAAAATTAGCTTTGAAACAAGGAATGGTTCCAATGTTTCAAGATGGAATTTTAAAAGTTTTACAAGGAGTAACCACAATTGAAGAAGTCAAAAGAGTAGCTGAAGAAAACTAAAAACACAAATCCCTGGCTAAAATCTTCTATTAAAAGACCCAGGAGTTTTCCGAGGAATACCCCAGCCGGAGCCAGGATACCCAGGGCTGAGAAAAGTCCCTAATTTAGCCAGGGATTAGTTTTTATTATAACAAATATATAAATGTCTGTCAAGAATAACAACGAAACCCAGCTCGATAAAACCTTAAGACCCAAAAGCTGGGACGACTTTATAGGGCAAACCAAGATAAAAAGGAATATTAGAATAATGATTGAGGCCGCAAGCAAAAGAGAGGAAGCAATTGACCATATTCTCTTTTCCGGGGGGCCCGGCTTGGGCAAAACCAGCCTCTCTTATTTGGTGGCCCAAGAAAGCAAGGGTAATTTCAAAAATATCTCCGGCCCCACTTTACAAAGGCCAGGCGATCTGGCTGCGATACTAACTTCTTTAGAAGAAAAGGATATCCTTTTTATTGACGAAATACATAGAATGAATAAAATCTGCGAGGAAATAATTTATCCAGCTATAGAAAATTTCAAGCTAAACCTTTTAACAGGGACAGGCCCCATGGCTAAAAGCATTGACATAGAGCTCCCCCATTTTACCTTAATCGGAGCCACTACCAGAATCGGGCTACTCTCTTCTCCGCTGAGAAGTCGCTTTGGTGCCATTTTCCAAGTTAATTTCTATAACCAAACCGAAATTGAAGAGATAATAAGACAATCAGCTAAAATTCTAGAAACAGAAATAAAAGAAGAGGCAGTCAAAAAAATAGGCGCTTGTTCACGCTTTACGCCTAGAATTGCTAATCGATTATTAAAAAGAATCAGAGATTTTGCCGAAGTAAAATCAAGTGGTGTAATAGATTTGGAAATAACAAAATTGGCTTTAAAAGAGCTGGAGGTGGATAGCCTGGGACTAGAGCCTCAGGATAGAAAAATCCTTCTTACCCTCATTGAAAAATTTAAAGGAGGACCAGTGGGGCTTCAGGCTTTAGCAGCCGCTGCCAATGAAGAAAAAGACAACATTTTAGAAGTTTATGAGCCATACTTAATGCAATTAGGACTGGTTCAAAGAACTTCTCGAGGCAGAGTGGCTACAAAAAAAGCATATCAGCACCTAAAAAGCTTTAATAAGCAATGAGTAAAGCTAAAACAATAATAGCCATTGTTTGCCTGCTCTTGCCGGCAGAAGCTTTCGCTTTAATAATGAATGAAGTAGCTTGGATGGGAACGAGCGAGCAATGGCAAAATGAATGGATTGAGCTTTATAATGAAGAAGACAGAACAATTAATCTTAAGGGTTGGATTTTAAAAAATCAAAATGAGAACCTTTTAATCCAATTACAAGGAAGTATTGAACCATTTTCTTATTTTCTATTAGAGAGAACCGACGACAGCACCCTGCCAGAGATTGAGGCAGACCAAATTTATAAAGGCAGCTTGAACAATAGGGGCGAATATCTTATCCTCTTAAACGAGAACGGAGAGACGATTGACGAGCTTGACTGTTCTCTGGGATGGCCGGCTGGCGACAATGAAGCTAAAAGAACGATGGAACGCAAAAACGATTCTTGGCAAACGAGTTTTGTCACAGGCGGCACCCCTAAAAAAGCTAATAGCAAATCGGAAGAGGTTTCTAAAAAACCTCTGAAAACTGTTTCTCGCCCAAAGTCCGCCTTTCCTTCACTGTTGTCTATAGGTTTTAGCATTAGCTTCGCTTTTACCACAATTTTCTATTTAAAATTAAACAAAAAAACATGAGTGGACATAGTCATTGGTCAAGTATAAAACACGCTAAAGGGGCTGCTGATAAAAAAAGAGGCAAGCTGTTTTCTAAATTATCAAAAATAATCAGTGTGGCCGCGAGGAAAGGGCCGGATCCCGACTTAAACCCCACCCTCAGAATGGCAATAGAAAAAGCCAAAAAAGCCAATATGCCTAATGATAGTATAGAAAAAGCTATCAAAAGAGGGACTGGCGAGCTTGAGGGAGAAAACTTAGAAGAATTTGTTTTTGAGGCCTATGGGCCGGCTAAAAGCGCTTTAATAATTACCGGCATAACCAGTAATCGCAACAGAGCTTTAAACGAGGTCAAAACAATCCTTAACCAGCATAATGCTAAGATGGCAGAAGAAGGATCTGTAAGATGGCAGTTTGAAAACAAAGGAATAATAGTTATTGAACCCAAGCAAGAAAGCAAAGAAAACGCAGAACTTAAAGCCATTGACGCCGGAGCTCAGGACCTAAGCTGGCAAGGCAATATCTTAGAGGTCTATACTACACCTAATAATCTAGATGAAGTAAAGAAAAAACTAGAAACGAGCTTTGAAATAGAATCAGCCACTTTAGGCTGGGTGCCTAAAGACGAGATAGAAATAAAAGAGACAGAATCAATTAAAAAGCTTTTTGAGGCTTTAGGGGAAAATGACGACGTCCAAGAAGTCTACTCAAACATAAAGCTTTAATAATTTGATTTTCTGATACAATAGAAATGGAGTTAAATAATAATTTATGATTATCTTAGGTATTGATCCGGGAACAGCTACTACCGGTTACGGTGTTTTAGATTTCACTAAAAAAAGGTTAAAATATCTAGCTTACGGCTGTATTAAAACCGACAAAGAACTATCTCCGGAAAAAAGGCTTCAGCTAATATATAATGAGCTGAATGGACTGATAAAAAAATACCGCCCCAACGCTTTGTCAGTAGAAAAAGTCTTCTTTTTTAAAAATGCCAAAACCGCCATTCCTGTAAGCCAAGCCAGAGGGGTCATTTTATTGGCAGCAGCTAAAAAAAAGCTGCCTGTTTATGAATTTACGCCTCTCCAGGTCAAGATGAATATAGTGGGCTATGGCCGGGCCCAAAAGAACCAAGTTCAAAAAATGATAAAACTGTTGTTAGATTTAGACCAAATCCCGAAGCCAGATGATGCGGCTGATGCCCTCGGTTTAGCTATAAGTTGCGCCTATTTGCTCAAAAAGAGCAAATCCTCTTGACAAGCTTTTTAAACTCCTTATAATGATGTTACAAAGAGAAAAAGGTCGTCTCTTTTTACAATTAAAATCAAATAAACATGGAATACGAAGATAAAAACCTCGATGCTATCATCAGTCAGGTTGATGAACCAGAAGAAGAAGAAACTGATGATGCCGCTGAGTTCACTAATCAAACAGAAGATCTCGGAGATGAGGACAAAGGAGAAGCCTCTGACACAGATGACAGCGAGGATTTAGAAGAAGAAGTTAGCGACGCAGATGAAAGCACAGATGATGACATGGATGATGATATAGACGACGATACAGATGATGAAGAAGATTTAGAGGATTAATTGCTGCAAGATTTCAAAAATCCCGCCAAGCTGGCGGGATTTTTGAAAACTATGTCCTATTTTCGTAAAACAATCAAGAGTAAATCTAAAATAAAAAGGTTCTTAGCTTTAGCAGTACCTTTATTTATTTTTTGCCTTTTAATTGGCCTGCTTATAGCTTTGGCTGTTTTTATCTTTTATGCTAAAGATCTGCCTCGCCCAGAGGTCTTTAGTGAACGACAAGAGATTCTGCCTACGCGCATTTATGATCGCACCGGAGAAACCCTTTTAAGAACTATCTACCAAGAAGAAAAAAGAAGTCCAATAAAACTTGATCAAGCGCCCGATAGTTTAATTAAGGCTATTTTAGCCACTGAAGACGCAGATTTTTATAACCACAAAGGGCTGGACCTAAAAAGTATTATTAGAGCCATTTTGGTGGATTTGCGATTGAAAACGCCGGCTCAAGGAGCTTCCACTATTAGCCAACAATTAATCAGATCTACTTATTTAACTCTCGAAAAAAGCATTCAAAGAAAAATAAGGGAAGTGGTGCTTAGCTTGGAATTGGAAAGGCGTTATAGTAAAGATCAGATATTAGAATGGTATATCAACCAAATACCTTTGGGCCCCAACATCTATGGCGTAGGCGAGGCGGCAAAAACTTATTTTAATAAAGATGTTTCAGAGCTGACTCTTCCGGAATCAGCTATTATTACATCCTTAATTAAGGCTCCGAGCTATTATTATCCTTTTGGCGAGCATAACGAAGAATTAATGAAAAGAAAGGATTTTGTTTTAGAAAGAATGAAGCAAGAGGGATTTATTGACCAAAAAACGCTTGAGTCAGCCAAACAAGAAGAAATAAAATTTGCTGAACAAAGCAAATCGCTAACCATCGCGCCCCATTTTACGCTTTATGTAGAAAATTACCTTTTAAAAAAATACGGTATTGATTTTTTAAGCAAAAACGGGTTAAAGGTTTATACAACCCTTGATGTGGAGCTACAAGAGAAAGCAGAAGAAATAGTGAAAAAAGGAGTTGAAGCTAATAAATATTATCATTCTTATAACGGCGCTCTGATAGCCATAACCCCATATAACGGAGAAATAGTGGCTATGGTTGGATCGAAGGACTATTTTGGAGAAGCGTATCCCAAGAATTGTACTCCTGGAGTTAACTGCAAATTCGAACCCAAAGTCAATGTGGCGGTCTATGGAGAAGGACAGCAGCCAGGCTCAGCTTTTAAACCTTTTGTTTATGCTACAGCTTTTAAAAAGGGTTATACTCCCAATTCTATTGTGGTGGATGAAAGAACTAATTTTGGCACTTGGGGTGGCAAAGATTATATCCCCAAAAACTATGATGGCTTATATAGGGGGGCGGTGACTTTCAGGCAAGCCCTGGCTCAATCCTTGAACATTCCAGCTATTAAAGTTCTTTTAAAGGCCGGCATCCAGGACTCCTTGAACACAGCTCACGATATGGGAATTAGCACCCTTAATCAGGGAGCTTCTTTCTACGGACCTTCTTTGGTTTTAGGATCTGGCGAAGTGAAACTTTTAGATATGGTTTCTGCCTATAGCGTATTTGCTAACAATGGTTTGAGAGTACCGCCTACTCCCATCTTAAAAATAGAAGACAAAAACGGAAATGTGATAGAGGCAGGCAAGAGCACACCTAAAAGAGTGCTTTCGGAGCAGGTCTGCAAAAATATAACCAGCATTCTTTCTGACAATAACGCTAGGGCGCCTATGTTTGGCAGAAACTCCTATCTTTATTTCCCCCAACACCCTGAAGTAGCCGCTAAAACCGGTACTACCGACGGTTTTAGGGATGCCTGGGCTATCGGCTATAACCAATCAATAGCTGCTGGGGTCTGGACCGGAAATAACGATAATTCCTCAACAGCAAAAAAGCCCGGTTTAACAATGGCCGGACCAATTTGGCATCAATTTATGGATGTGGCTTTAACTAAGTTGAAATAGAAGAGATTTCACTCTGGTTTGGCCAATGTCTTCATTGATACTCCTAATAATGATATTTTTTCTAACCTGAAGTTCTTGAGCTAGAGTAGAATTAGATACTGCTACTTTTAAAACTCCTTGTTTAAAACTAAGGGGCTTACAGTCTTCGGCTATTGAAGAATCAAAAATCTCTTTTATGGTTTTTACAAAGGCATCAAAAATCTCCAGCGCATCTACTTCTCTTTGAAAGGAAAACTTCTTTCTTTTAATAATACCGGAAAGCCGCTCAAACATTCTAGTTAGATTTTATAGGCATTAAAACGTATAAGAAACTACTGTCTGAAGCTGGTTTTATCAAGCCAGGACCTTCAGAACCGCTTAACTCTAAAAGCAGCTCTTGATCCGCTATTTGATTTATTCCCTCTAACAAAAACTTACAGTTAAAAGCTATTTTTACCTCCTCGCCAGAAGCTCCTACATTAACAATAGATTGAGTTTCGCCCAAGTCTACATTTTGAGCTGTAATAACAAGCTTTGATTTTTCCGGTTTAATTTCCAGACGCACCTCATTGCTTCTTCCACTAAAAAGACTGGCTTTTTTGATTTGGTTCAAGAAAATTTCTTTTTTAACTTTAATTCTAGTCTTTTGTCTTTTGGGAATGACCTCTTGATAATTCGGGTAATCGCCCTCTATTAAGCGAGTTACTAAACGAACTTGAGGCCTATCTGTGTCTGGAAACTTTTGTTCAGCCATAATTTGGTTTGGAGAAAGATAAAGTTTAAGTTTGTCTGTTTTTTGAGAAAATATATTTATCAATTCCCTAGCTGCGCTTTTGGGCAGAATAAAAGATTGAGGCTCAAAATTATTAGAGGTTGCGGTGAGGGGGATAGTTCTTTCTGCCAGCCTAAAACTGTCAGTACTGACCATTTTGGCTTCGTTTTTCTCAAAATAGAAATAGATACCAGAAAGCTCTAATCTGGTTTGAGTTAGAGCGCAAAAATCTATTACCTGCATTACTGCTTTAGAAAAAATCTCTGTTTCCAACTCTACCCAAACATCGTCAGTAATTTCAGGAATAATAGGAAAATCTTTAGCATCTAATCCTTTAATTTGAGTTTTATAGCTTTCACCTTTAAGGGTAAGTGTATTATTTTTTGTTTCTATATCTATCTTTTCTTCATTAATTAAAGAGACGAAACTTGATAAGGGTTTAACTGGAATGGTAATTTTGCCTTTTTCTGTTATTTTGGCGCTTATCCAATAATTAATCCCCACCTCTAAATCAGTAGTTTCTAGCTTTAGCGTATTTTCGTCTGCGCTTATTAAAGCGTTTTCTAAAATAGGCAAGGTTAAATTTTTACCTGTGATTCTTTCGACTACGCTCAAAGCTTTCGAAAAATTATTTTTTAAAACAGTAGTTTTCATAATTATTTAATTAATTCTTCTTAATACTATTAAGAAGCTATTTATTATTTAATTTTTAATGTTTTTTCTTGTATTTTTAAGCATTAACCATGAGGACAAATTGTTTATAAGTTAGTTAATAAATACTTGATTTTTGTTGAGGAATATTTTTGGGTTGGTTTGTTTAATTTTTATCTACATTTTTGCCAGCTTTTTTACACAGAGATACCAACGTTTTATTAACAAATTTTTAACAGGCTTAGTAAGCATATATTTTTTCTTTGATAACCTCAATCTCTTCGGCTAATTGTTCATTTCTCTCAATTTCTTCGCTTATTTTATTGCAGGCATAAATAGCGGTAGTATGGTCTTTTCCGCCGAATTTTTTCCCTATAAAAGGGTAAGAGCTATTAAGCTCTTGCCTTAGGAAATACATAGCAATTTGGCGCGGTTTAACAATTTCTTTTTTTCGGGAATTCAAGAACAGTTCTTTCTCTTTTAGGTTGTAGAATTCGGCCACTACTTTGACCACTTTCTGAAAAGTGGTCTTTTGGCTTTGGGGCTGGATAGTTTTTTTTAGTAAGTTTTTAGCTAACTCTAGGTCAATGTTTTGGCTATTTAGTTCCTGCCAAGCGACTAGGCGGTTTAAGGCACCCTCTAATTCGCGGACATTTTTCTGGACATTACTAGCAATGTATTCAAGTATGAGTTCGTCTAATAAAGTTTTTTTCTCTTGGAGTTTTTGTTTTAGAATAGCGCTTCGGCTTTCAAAATCCGGCGCCTTGATGTCCGCTATCATTCCTCCCTCAAACCTAGAGCGCAAACGTTCCTCTAGCGCAGATATGGCCCTTGGCGGCCTATCAGAAGAAATAATGATTTGTTTATTGTCTTCATAGAGGATGTTGAAAAGGTGGAAAAATTCTTCCTGAGTTTTTTCTTTGCCTGCCAAGAATTGGATATCATCAATGATTAAAACGTCAAATTGGCGATATTCTTCTTTAAACTTATCAATAGTTTGGTTTCTAATGGCATTGATAATGCCGGTAGTAAATCTTTCGGAAGGAAAATATCTTATTTTCTTTTTTCCAAAATCTTGGCTAATCTTATTGCCAATAGCTTGTAAAAGATGGGTTTTGCCAAGCCCTACGCCGCCATAAACAAAAAAAGGATTATAGACATGTCCTGGTCTTTTAGTAATGGCTGTGGCTGCGGCGTGAGCTAATTCATTAAAAGGGCCCACTATAAAATTATCAAAAGTATATTTGGGATTAAGATTGGTTCTCTTGTTTAAAGTAAGCTCCTCTAGTTCTAGTTGGTTCACAGAAACCCTGAAGTTTCTATTAAAATTAGTTTCTTGAATCCTCACGGGTACGATTTTATACTCTAAGTGTTTGACTCTTTCTTTTAAGTCTTGTAAGACTTCTAAAATAAGGCGGTGGTATTTTTTTTCCAGCCATTCTTTGGAAAAACTGTTAGGCACTCCGACAACAATTTTATTCTTTTCTCTTTCTATTATTTGCGTATTCTTAAACCAGGTATTGAAATTAGCTTGGGATATTTTAACTTGGATTTGAGAGAGGGCTGTTTGCCAGAGCTCTTGTTTATCCATACCTCTAAGGTTAATGATTGGTGCATTTTTATATTAATTTAACTTTGTGATAAAAGCAAATTTCTTGATTTTATCGTACCCTTGTGGAAAATTTGTGGATAACATGAGGACAAATGGATAAGTTTGACTTACGTCTAGCTAAAAGTTATACTAAGAAGAGTAATTTTATAGTTTAAAATGGCTATTACTTACAAAAAAAAGAAAATCAAAATGAAGAGAAAGCATGGTTTTCGGGCGAGGATTAAAACCAAAGCTGGAAAAAGGGTTTTAAAGAACCGCAGAGCCAAGGGGCGAAAGAAACTAAGCGCCTAGTTTTATGTTGGCTCAAAAGAATCGTTTGAAAAAAGATAAGGACTTCAAAAGAGTTTTCAAAGAGGGAAGGCGTCTTGTTCAGGATTTTTTATTATTCAGTTATCTAAAAAACGATTTGGAATATTCCAGGGTAGGAATTGTGATTAGCAGTAAAGTGGTTAAGAAGGCGACAGCTAGAAATCTTTTAAAAAGAAGGATAAGAGAGGCGGTGAGGCCCCTGTTGGACAATAATAAAACACATTTTGATATTGTCATTTTAGTTAAATCAGGCGTTAAAAATGACTTCAAAACAATTAAAACAGAAATTGAAAAAGCTCTTGGCCAAATAATTTTATGAATTTTTTTATTAAATTTTTTCACGTAATATTATGGCAGCCGTTATTTAATCTGCTTATTTTATTTTATCTTTATATTCCTGGCCAGAGCTTAGGTGCTGCCATAATTGTCTTAACCTTATTAATCCGGGTAATCCTTTATCCTATCCAAGATAAAGCCACTAAGTCCCAATTGGCGCTTCAGTCGCTGCAGCCAAAGCTTAAGAAGATTCAAAAAGAGTATAAAAACGACAGAGAAGCTCAAGCAAGGGCTGTAATGCAGCTTTATAAAACAGAAAAAATAAATCCCCTTTCCAGCTTGTTGGTTTTTTTCATCCAGCTTCCTGTTCTCATTGTTTTATACCGAATGTTTTGGCAGGGCATTCAAATCGAGAATTTTCAATACCTTTATAGCTTTATTCCGCAACCAGAAGTTATAAATTCTATGTTTCTAGGAATGGATTTAAACGAGCCCTCTGTTGTTTTGGCAGTTTTAGCTGGAATCGCTTTCTTTTTCCAGGCAAAAATTAGCGCTCCTAAAATGGAAAATAAGAACCCAGATTCTAACAAAGCAATGTTTGGCCAGATATTTCAGAAACAAATGGTCTATGTTTTCCCTATTTTTCTTGGCTTTATTTTGACCAAACTGCCAGCTGCTTTGGGGTTGTACTTGTTTGTTAGCGGCGTTTTTACAGCCATTCAGCAGTATTTTGTTAAAAAGAAATCTAAACCAAAAGAAAATGTTTAATAGAAAAAAACAAGACAAAGAAGTTAAAAAGCTTTTAAAGCAGTTTTTCGATAAGGCCGGTTTTGAGGTCGAAGTTGAGTCTATTGAAAAGGAAGACAACACGCTTTCTGTTTTGCTTAAAATGGAGGAACCCCAGGCTTTGATTGGGGAAAATGGCAAGACTTTGGCTTGTTTGCAAACGCTTTTGGGTAAAATTTTAAGAAAAGGCCGCAAAGAGCCGCTTTATCTCCATTTAGATATAAATAATTATAGAAAAAGGAAAGTAGAATATTTAAAAGATTTAGCCAGGAGTTGCGCCGATGAAGTAGCTTTAAGCAGAGAAGAAAAAGAGCTGGCTCCAATGCCGGCCCACGAAAGAAGAGTCATTCATATGGCTCTAAAAGAAAGAAG